>JBILLI010000261.1:0-9546 GCA_044376155.1 Polyangiales bacterium | reverse complement strand
CTTCGGCGGCGGCGGCCCGGTGCTCATCAACTCGATGCCGTGCGGCAACACCGGCACCGAGGTGAAGGGCGTGCCGCACTTCCCCACGCCCCCGGGGATCAGCTTCGCGCCCAACGACATCCCCGGCAACGAGGGTGTTCTGTTCATGGGCAGCCTGACCGTGAACATGGGCGGCGACTCCATCGCCCGGCTCACGGACATGGTGATCTCGTGCAACTTCCCCATCAACCTCCCGACCTCGGTGTGCCTCGCGGTGCCCATGGGTCCGCCGGTGCTGGTGGGGGGCCCGCCGGCGATCAACTTCCTGGCCGCGGCCACGCAGATGATCCGCACCAAGTGGGTGTCGGATCAGCTCCACTCGCTGCTCAAGGCGAAGCCCGGGTCCCGTCTCAGCAAGGTCATCTGCTTCTTCACGGGCCACCCCGTCGACGTGATGACCGGCGAGGTGGTCACCGACCGCGTCGACTTTGAGCTCCCGGGCCCGCTCCCGCTCGTGTTTGAGCGCAACTACTACTCTCGCAGCACGCATGACGGCCCGCTGGGCCCCGGCTGGCACCACACCCTCGACGCCTCGGTGTGCGACGAAGGGTGGCGGGTCGTGGTGCGCTTGCCCGACGGCCGCGAGCGCTGGCACGACCCCATCGCTGTCGGCGCCTCGCACGTTGATCTAATCGAGCGATACACGCTCCGGCGGCACCCCTGGGGCTGGGAGCTCGCGACCGCGAAGGGCGTGACCTGGTCCTTCGCCCCGACGGGCGCAGGGCCCCGATGCGCGCTCGTTCGCGTCGCCGACCGCAACGACAACGCGCTCCAGCTCCGCTACGTCGACGCTCACCTCGACACGCTCGTCGACAGCGCGGGGCGCACGCTTCGATTCACCCACCATGGGGGGCGCCTCGTCGGTGTGCACGTGCAGCGCGAGCGAGGCGCGTGGACCGACCTCGTGCGATTCTCGTACGACGAGGAGGGGCGCCTGTCCGCCGCGGCCGATCCGATGGGCGCAGAGCACCGCTACGCCTACGAAGGCGGCGTGCTCACGCGGGAGACCGACCGAAACGGCGTGAGCTTTCACTTCGAGTACGACTGGGCCCACCCCGAGGGCTGGTGCGTGCGCACCTGGGGTGACGGCGGCATCTACGACCGGCAGATCAGCTACGACAAGCACCGTCATGTCACGATGGTGCGCGACTCCCGCGACGGGGTGACGCAGTACTTCGGCAACGCCGACGGGCTCGTGGTGAAGCGCGTGGACCCCATGGGCGGCGCGTGGACCTTCGAGTACGACGAGCACCTGCGGCGCGTGGCCGAGATCGATCCGCTCGGCGCCCGGTGGGCCTGGGCCTTCGACGACCGCGGAAACATCGCGCAGGAGACCGACCCTCTCGGCAACGTCACGCGCTGGACCTTCGACACGCGCGGACTCCCCTCGGAGGCGACGGACGCGCTGGGACAGGTCTGGCAGCGCGTTCACGACACCCGCGGGACGCTGACCCGCAGCATCGACCCCGGCGGCAACACGTGGGAGTACTTCGCCGACGGCCGCGGGCTGCTCACGGGTTGGGTCGACCCCCTGCTGCACCGCCACCGCATCGACCGCGACGACATGGGCAACGTCACGGGCTACGTTACGCCCGAAGGCCGCGCGCTCAGCTTCGCAGCCGACGACCTCGGACGTCGCACGGCGGTCACCGACCCCGCGGGCAACGTCACGGCGCTCGAACTCGACGCGCGCGGACGCATCGTCGGCATCGCCGGCGTCGACGGCTCGCGCCGCGCGATCCAGTACGACCCAGAGGGGACCATCGTGCGCTTCGCCGACGGCCTCGGGCGCGAAACGCGCTACCGCGCATCGTGGCGCGTCGTCGAGCGGACCGACCCCGCGGGCGCGACGGTGCGGCACCACTTCGACACCGAGGGCGACCTCGTCGCCGTGGAGAACGAGCTCGGCGAGCGCCACGAGATCGACTACGACCTCGCGGGGCGCGTCGTGCGCGAGCGCTGCTTCGACGGGCGCGCGCTGGAGTACCGCTACGACGCCGCCGGGCGCTGCGTGGAGTTCGTCAACGGTACCGGCGCGCGCGTGCGCATCGAGCGCGACGCCCTCGGTCGCGTGGTGCGAAAGTCCCTGCCCGACAAGAGCGCCTACACCTATGCGTTCGATGCGCTCGGGCGTCTGATCGAGGCGCGGTCCCCCGAGGCGACGGTGCGTTTCGCGCACGACGCCGCGGGCCGCGTCGTGCGAGAGACCACCGACGTCGCGACCCTCGAGAGCTGGTACGACGCCGCGGGGCGGCGCGTCGCGCGTCGCAGCTCGCTCGGGCACGCGACCTGGTACAGCGTGGACGGCGACGGGCTCCTGCGTGAGGTGCGGTGGGGCGTCGGGGCGCTGGCGGCGCAGGAGGTCCTCGAATCCCGGCCGCGGGAACTCGGCGCGGTGCGCATGACACCGGGCGTACTCGGTCACGAGGCGCAGCGCGGGCTGCCCGGGGGCCTTGTGGCGCAGTGGGAGCGTGACGGCGCCGGTCGTCCTCGGGCCCACCGCGTCGGGGGCGCGGCGGGTGAGCTGCACTCGCTCGGGTATCAGTGGGACGATGAGCGGGGGCTCCTCGCGAGCATCCACCCGTCGCTCGGCCCCACGCGCTACGTGCGGGACGCGCGCGACGCGCCCGTCGCCGAGCTCGCACCGGGACAGACTCCGCGGGTGCGCGCGCTGGACCTGGCGGGCAACGTCTATCGCGATCCGAGCCTCACCGACCGGCGCTACGGGCCCGGCGGTGTCTTGAGAGAAGACGCCGGGGCGACCCTCACCCACGACGCCGCGGGGCGCCTCGTCGAGCGCGTTGAGCGCGACGGCAGCCGGTGGCGCTACGTGTGGGACGCGCTCGGGCAGCTCCGCGAGGTCACGCGCCCCGACGAGGTCCGCGTGACCTTCGCGTACGACGCCCTCGGGCGCCGCGTGCGCAAGTCAACGAGCGGACGCGAGGTCGCCTTCGTATGGGACCGCGACGACCTCGTTCATGAGCTCGCCGCCGACGCGCCCACCGTGAGCTGGGTCTTCGAGCCCGGGTGGTACGTCCCCATCGCGAAGGTCGATGGCGCGCGGAGCTTCGCCGTCGTGGTGGACCACCTCGGCGCGCCCGCGCTGCTGAGCGACGAGTCGGGAAGCATCGTGTGGCGGGGCCGCGTCGACCTCGACGGAGGAGTCTCGACCGACATCGCAGCGACCGCGTGCCCGTGGCGCTTTCCAGGCCAATACGCCGACGTCGAGACGGGGCTCTCTTACAACCGCTTCCGCTACTACGACCCGCGAAGCGGCGCCTACCTCACGCCCGACCCGCTGGGGCTCGAGGGCGGGCTGCGGGCCTACGGGTACGTGACCGATCCGACGCGCTACGTCGACCCCCTCGGGCTCATGCCCTGGGCGTGGAACCCCGATACAGGCATGGGGCACCACCTCGTGCCCCGCGGCAAGGCGAACAGTGTCGGCCTCTCGCACCTGGGCACGCCGCGTGACACCCCGACCTTCTTCCCGACCCCCTACACCCCGGGGATGCACGAGAGTCTCCACGCCGCGCAGGCACCGCACATCGGGAAGCTGCAGGGCCCCTGGACGGGCACCGCCGACGAGCTCCTCGACGCCTCTCGCGCGGGCCTCGTGGGCGTGGATCACATGCGGGGCGATCTGCGGATCCCCAGCACCGGCGAGGTCCTCGCGAAGGACGTGACGCCGACCGAGGCGTTCGACCGACTGAAGAAGTGGCACGACGAGCGAGTGAGCCCCCCATGCGGATCTTGATGGTTGACACCGACTTCAACGGGATCGTCTTCTTCGACCCATCTCTGCTCCGCGCGCAGAACGGCGGGAGCATCGCGCCGGGGACCGATCTCTTCACGCGCTACACCACCACGGAGGAGGGCGACGATGTCATCGCCGCCGGCATCATTCTGCCGCTCCTCGCCATCGATGACGGTGGCTACGAGATCGTGGTGCGCCTATCCGACGAGGATCCTCCGGCGTTGGGAGAGATCGTGTCGGAGAATGGGACGTATCCGCTCCGGGTGCAGCATCGGCTGATGGTCGCTGACCTCGCGGTGCTCAAGGATTGGGAGGATGATCTCGGCTGGCAAGACTGCGACGTCGCGCCGGGCGAGTACTCCGCAGAGATTCGCGGATTTCGCGAGACCAACGTCGACGGTCGCATCACCCGGGCTGGCTACGAGCTGACGCTCCAACGCGTCAGCGAGCTGCCCGCGCCGACGGCGGACCTGTCGAAGAACCTGAGGCTCTTTCGGTAACCGTCGCACCGTGGAGGTCAACCTCTCCGCGCGCCAGCGCCGCGAGCCGCATCACCACGACGCAGCGCGACCAGATCAAGGCCAAGTGCGGACTATGACCATGAGCGACTCTCCTCACACCCTCGTCCCCTTCGAGCGCGTCGGCCCGTTCCGCTTCGGCGCCTCCCCCGCCGAGTGCGCGGCCGAGGCCGGCGCGCCGGACCGATCCTGGGATGACGACATCCTCGAACTGCACCTCGAGCAGCGGGGCCCCGCCGAGCTCACCTACGGCGAGGGCGCGCTGGTCAAGGTCACCTTCAGCGAGGGAGCGCGACTGCTCGTCGACGGCGTCGACGTCTTCACCACCCCCAACGCCGCGGAGCAGCTCCGGGCCGCCCACCCCGCGGCCACCGAGCAGAAGCAGTACCTCAACCTCCCCGACCTCGGACTCTGCCTCGGCGGCTTCGGCAAGCGGAAGCTCAAGGAGGGGAGGCTCGCCATCGCCTACGCGCCCAGCGAGCGCGTGATGATGGGCTTTCTCGGCGCGGTATGAGGCCCCTCACCCGCGACGCCCTCGCCCAGGGGCTCGGCGACCTCGGGCTCACCGACGCGCACCGCGACACACTGCTCGCCCACGCGCGCCCCGAGCTGACCCTCGCCCTGACGACCGACGACGTCCCCGCGGGCGCCTCGAAGATCGGCGGCGCCCCCGACCTGCCCGACGACACGTCCTGGCCCACGGACCGCGACGCCCATGCGCTCTCCTTCGTCGCACAGCTCGACCTCGCGTCGCTCCCCGCGATGGACCACGACCTCCCGCGCGAGGGCACCCTGTCGTTCTTCTACGACACCGTTCGCCAACCCCCGGGCGATGCGCCGGGTGACGAAGCGAGCCTCGCGGTGATCTGGAACGCACCGAAGCCCCTGCGCCGCAGGGGCTCTCACCCCGACGCCGAAGAGTTCCCGGAGTGCGTGGTCACTGCGACGGTCGCGTGGGGTCCGCCGCGAGACCCCGTCGCGTGGCCCACCGACGAGGCCGCGGGCGAGGCCTTCGTGAACGCCTGGGTGGGTGAAGCCCCCGAGGCGAAACTCCTCGGGCACCCCGACACCCTGCAAGAGGCCATGGAGGGCGTGTGCGAGGCCCTCTCGCGCGGAGACATCCCCGCCGTCGATGCGGGCCGCCTCGCCCTCGACGACCCGCGCCGTGACCGTTGGGTGCTTCTGTTGCAACTCGCGAGCGACGGCGCTGCAGCGTTCAGCTTCGGCAGCGGGTCGGGACGTCTCTACGTCTGGATCCCTCGCGACGCCCTGCACGCGCGAGACTTCTCCCGCGCGCGGGCCCTCGTGCAAGACACCTGAACCCCGGTCACCCGCCGCAGCGCACGGGTCGCGGGCCGGGCAGGGTGATGCGCAGCCGCGCGGGCTCGAACCACCGCGGGTCTTCTCCGTTCAGCGTGGGCCCGAGCGCCCGCAGCACGTCGATCACCGCGTCGCGCAGCGTGGGCGCGCGCAGGGTCTCGTCGTCGGAGAGCGGTGACTCCGCGCGCTCGCGCAGGCTGCCCGACGCGAGGTAGTCGTTGGTCGCCACGGTGAGCACCTCGTCGTCGCCCACCGGGCGTCCGTCGTCGCGGGTGAGCGTGGCCACGCGGCGGTCGCCCTCGCAGCGCACCACCGCGCGCACGCCCGACACCGCCAGCGCGCCGCTGTCGCTCCCCGCGTTGCGCGCGATGACCTCGGCCAGCGCCTGACCGCGCAGACGGATTGTGACGAGGCGGTTGTCAAAGGGGAGGGTATTGTAAAGGGTTCCGTACCGCAGCGGCCCCGCGGGGAGGTCGACGCGAACGCCGCCGTGGTTCTGCAGACCGACCTCCGCGTGGGCCGCGGTGCGCATGGCGAGGGCGAGGAGGTTCGGGAGGGGGCTCTCGCGGTCGTAGCGGGTGTCGAGCCCGCCAGGGAGGGTCACCCCGAGCTCGCGCGCGCGGATCCCCTCCGCGCGCGCCACCGCGGGCGCGATGGCCTGCGCCACGGCCTCGTCGGGCGTCACGGTCGTTCCCTCGTAGGGCGCGGGCGCGCACCGCGACGCCTCGGGCTCACCCCGCTGCCCCGCGCAGAGCGAGCGCGGCGCGAGCACCCGCACGCCCTGCACGCGGCGGGTCGCGAGGTCGACGGTGATGTCAGCCCGCCCCAGGGCCACGCCGTTCGCGAAGGACTGAATCACCGGCACGCCGTTCACCACATGGGCCATGCCGCGGTGGGTGTGTCCGCCGACGATGAGGTCCACGGCGCCTGCGGGGAGGGCGCGGGCGAGGTCCATGACCTCTTCGCGGTCTTCGCACGACGAGAGGTCGTGGGGATCGTTGAAGCGCGAACAGCTCCCGCCCGCGTGGGCGGCCACGATCACCACCGCCGCGCCGTCGCGCCGCAGGGTGGTGGCCTCGCGCACGATCGACGCCGCGAGCGGCAACATCGCCAGCCCCCGCACGTTCGCCGAGAGGGTGGTCTCGGGGGTGTGAATGGTGCTGACGCCGACGATCCCGACCCGCACGCCCCGCACCTCGCGCACGGTGCTCGCGCGGAGGTTCTGCGCCTGCCAGAGCCCTTCTCCCTCGGAGAAGTTCGCCGCGAGGAAGGGGAAGCGGGCCTCGCGCGCCCGGGCGAGGAGGGCCCCGCGGGGGTTCTCGCCGGGGTGCGCGGCGAAGCTCGCCTCGCCCTCGGGGCCGTAGTCGAACTCGTGGTTGCCCACGGCCGCGGCGTCGTAGCCCAGGGAATTGTAGGCCGCGACCACCGTGGCCCCCTCGTCGCCGTTGGAGGCGATGGTGCCCTGGAACATGTCCCCGGCGTCGACGAGCACCACCGCGCCGTCGCGCATCGCGCGCAGCACCCGGAGGTGACCGCCCAGCCACGGGAGCATCTCCACGCGGCCGTGCAGGTCACTCGTGCCCACCACGGTGAGCGTGAGGGTGCCCGCGGAGGACGCAGGGGTTCGGGGCGTCGACGCGCACCCGAGGGCGGCGAGGGCGAGCAGCAGCGGGCGCAGGGTCATCGCGCGGGATACTGGGTGAAATCGAAGACGAAGCGGCCGTTCTGGGCGGCGCCCGCGGGGGGCTGCAGGTCGGCGAGGCGGGCGGCTTCGACCACCGCCTCGTAGCGCACCGTGGCGGTGGCGGTGATGACCTTGAGGCGCACCCGGGTGGTGCCCTCGGCGATGACGTAGCCCTGCGCGCGGCGGGAGTCGTCGGCCCGGGGGTCGAGGTTCATCGGGTCGGTGCCGCTCACGTTGCCGCGGCCCACGGCCTCGATGACCACGCGCTGCACCGGGCAGGGGTCGCGGCTGTCGATGTCGTTGCGCTCGCGGCACGAGGGGAGGAGCGCCCAGAGGCGACGTCCCGCGCCCATGCCCCCGACGCCGAAGGAGCTGTCGTTGGGGGCGGCTTGAAAGAGATAGACCCGCATGCGACGGAGCATCCCGTCGACCTGGGTCACGTCGACGGAGATCACCTCGTTGGGGTCGAAGGTCGATCCGGGCGGGATCTGCGGCTGTACGGGCGGCGGGGGCGCTGGGGGGTCACGGCGGTTCCGCCGCTGGGCCGCGGCCTCGACGCTGGCGCACAGGATCATCGCCGTGAGGCTGCCTCGGAGCGTTCGTCGCTGGGTCATCATGGGGCCTTCTACGCAACGCCATCGGGAGAACATTCGATGCGCCGCGAGATCGAACTATCCTCCAATCTTCCAGGTGCGTCGCGTTTGGGTCGCACTTCCGCGTGACGGCGAGCGCCGTCGGGCGGAGTTTCCAGCGTTGTGCAAGTGTGGGGTGACGCCGCGCATCTTGTGTGCGTGTTCATGGGGATGCTACGGGGGGGAGATCGCGGGGCCGGGGCATTGTGCCTCGGCCTTGGAGGGCAGCAGGGAGATGGCGCACATGAGAAGGTTCTGGCGAGCAGGAATTCTGTCGCTCGGGCTCGCGTTGTCGGCGACGGGGGGCGTGGCGGTGTCCAGCCGTCCGGCGATGGCGCAGGGCTTCGAGTACAGCCCCGACCTCGGGGTGTTGGTGGAGCACACCGGCGGTGGCTTCGTGGTGCGGGCGATGCGTCGCGGCGCCTTCGCCCGACAGCTCGGGCTGCGCCCGGGCGACCTGGTGTTCGCGGTGAACGGCGACCACCCCGACAGCCTCAACGACCTCCACCGGGTGCTGTTCACCGGCGCCGACGAGGAGGATCACGACCTGGACATCCTCCGCAACGGCCGGCACCTCCACGCCTCGGTGTTCCACGCGCACGGAGAGATCTTCGTGCACACCGCGCTGCACTGACCTCTCCTTCGGGAACCTCTCGACGCCGCGGGCTGTCTCGGCGTATGTGCCTGACCGTGGCCCCGCACTGGCGTTGGAGCTCGACCCCACGAGGGACTGGCGCGTGAGCCTCGACCACGACGCCGAGCGCGCCCTGGTGGAGCGCTTGAAGCGCCGCGACGAGGCGGCCTTCAACCTCTTCGTGCGGACCTACCAGCAGAAGGTCTTCGCCCTGGTGCACCGCATGCTCGGCAACCGCGCCGAGGCCGAAGAGATGTGCCAGGAGGTCTTCGTCACGGTCTTCAAGTCCATCGACTCGTTCCGGGGAGACGCCCGGCTGGGCACGTGGCTCTACCGCGTGGCGGTGAACCACTCGAAGAACCGCATCAAGTACCTCGACCGCCGCGCCCGCAAGGACCAAGACGGCTTCGACGACAGCTCCGAGCGGGTGATCTCCGACGGCGGTCCCTTCGTCGGTCGCGTCGACCGCCCCGACGAGTCCACCGAGGGCACGCAGATGGAGCGCGCGGTGCGCAAGGCCCTGGCCAGCATCGACCCCGAGCACCGCGAGGTCATCGTGCTGCGCGACATCGAGGGCCTGGCCTACGACGAGATCATGCAGATCACCGGGTTGATCGAGGGCACCGTGAAGAGCAGGCTGCACCGCGCCCGCGCCGCGCTGCGCGAGGCCATCACCCGCGAGCTGGGCACGAAGGTGCCCGAGTGACATGGCGATGACCGACGACGAGATCCGCGACCTCTTCTCGGCCTACCACGACCGCGAGCTCTCGCCCGCGCAGCACGACGCCGTGCGCGCCGCGCTCGACGCGAACCCCGCGCTCCTGGCTGAGTACAAAGACCTCTGCGCCATGCTCGACGGGCTGTCGGGCCTGGGCGCGGCGCCCGTCACCGAGACCGCCGACGCGCCGAGGGTCGACGTGCTCCGCGGGGTGCAACGCAAGCTGCACACGCGCAGCGGGGGG
>JBILLI010000260.1:0-9569 GCA_044376155.1 Polyangiales bacterium | reverse complement strand
CTGCAGCGCGGGCTCGTCGTGCGCGCAGGACCCGATGGCGCCCACGCGCTTCTTCTGCTCCGAGGCGAGCTGCGCGGGGGGCTGCCGCTGCGACGAGGTGTGCGCGAACAACCGCTGCGTGCAGCTCATGTGCCCGTTCGGGGGCACACCCTGCCCGTGTCAGTGCTGCGGCCCCGCCGAGGTCTGCGTGGGGGGCGCGCGCTGTGAGGTGATCCCGCCGTAGGCGAGGGCGCCCACGCCGACGCGCGGGCAGGGAGAGGTCAGCGGCGGTAGCCGCGTTGGGACTGCGAGCGCGCCATCTGCTGGGCCATCTTCTTGACCTCGGGGTTCCGCATGGCGACCTCCTGGGCCATCTTCTGGAGGTCCTGCGGCGGGCGAAAGCGCTTCTCCATGAAGCGCCCGAGGTAGTTCACGTTCTCCTTGGAGAGCGCGAGCATGTCCTTGCGCGCCAGGTCGTTCTTGCGCTGCGCGTGGTTCGTGTAGATCCGCGCGAAGAGCAGCGGGACCTTCACCTTCTCGTTGGCGGCGTCGTCGGGCGAGCAGGTGAGCAGCAGGTCGGCGGCGTCTTTCTCGCGGCCGCTGCGGGCCCACGCCTCGGCCATGGTGGCCACCATCATCGCGCGCTGCTCGGCCTGTTGCGCGTTCACGGGCTTCATCTTGTCCGCGAGCTCCGCCGCGTCCTTCACCCGCCCGTTCATCAGGTACATCTGCGCCTTCATCGCGCGCACGTCGTCCTGCGCCATGGCCGGGACCTTGTCGATGTCCACGGTCTCGAGCGTGGCGAGGGCCTTGTCGGGGTCCTCCTGGGCCTCGAGCTGCGCGCGCACGATGACGTTCATGACGTCTTTGTCGGCCTCGGCGGTGCTGAGCTGCGCGAGGGCCTTCTTGCGCTCCTCGGGCGAGCCCTGCGCCGCGGTGACCAGGTTCGCGAGGCGCTGCTGCTTCTGGATCCAGCGCCACACCCAGACCCCGCCGGCGATGAGCGCGGCGGTGAGCACCGCCATCACCCCCATGGCCGCGCGGGACCCGCTGGCGACCACCAGCGCCCAGATCAGCGCGAGGGCCACGCCCAGGTACGCGAGGTTCTGGTACTTCAGCCCCGGCACCATGGACGCAATGTCCGGGGGCGTCGGGGGCTTCGTCGTCGGACTCTTCTCCGCCATAGGAAGCCTCGACTACCCTACGCCCCTCACGCCGCGCAAGCCGCGGCTCCTACGATGCCCCGACCCACCGACCTCACCCGCCGCGCCCTGCTCGCCCTCATGGGCGCCGCCGGGCTCCCCCGCGCCGCCCTCGGCGACCCGCCCCCGCCCGCGGAACTCCTGCGCCTCGCAGGCTCCTGCGTGCTCCTCGGGTGGCGCCACCACGTCCTCCCTGACGCGGTGCGGCGCATGCTCGCCGACGACGCGTTGGGGGGCGTGATCCTCGCGCGGGAGAATTTTCGTTCGCCCCGGGAGCTCACCGCGTTGATCTCCGAGCTGCGCCGCCTCACCCCCGCGGGGGTGCCCGCGGCCCTCATCGCCGCGGATCAAGAGGGCGGCCCCGTCTCGCACCTGTCGCCCGCGGTCCCGTGGACGCCATCGCTCACCACCCTCGGCGCCATCGACGACCTCGCGCTCACCGCCCGCGTCGCCGCCGCGCTCGGGGGGCACCTCCGCGCGGTGGGCGTGACCTTTGACCTCGCGCCCGTGCTCGACGTGCGCACCAACGGCGCCAACATGGTGGTCTTCGGGCGCGTCTTCGGTCGTGACCCGCAGCTCGTCGCGCGGCACGGGCGGGCCTTCATCGAGTCCCTCACGGCGCGGGGCGTGCTCGCCTGCGCGAAGCACTTCCCCGGCCACGGCGACACCCGCGAAGACAGCCACGCGCGTCTTCCGCGCCTGCCCCATGGGCGCGAGCGCCTCGACCGGGTCGAGCTCGTGCCCTTCCGCGAGGTTGCCACCGTGGCGCCCGCCGTGATGCTCGCGCACATCGTCTTCGACGGCATCGCCCCGCGCGAGCCCGCCACCCTCTCCCCCGCGCACTACGCGCTCCTCCGCGGCCCCGTGGGCTTTCAGGGCGTGGCCGTGACCGATGACCTCGAGATGGCGCCGATTCGCGTGGGCGTGGGGGTCGCCGCCGCCGCCGAGCGCGCGGTGGCCGCCGGGGCCGACCTCGTGACCATCGCCCACACCCCGGGCTTCGCCCGCTCCGCGTCGCTGCGCCTGGCCACCCGGGCCGCGCGGGACCCGGCGTTTCGCGCGCGCCTGGAGGAGGCCGCGGGGCGTGTGCGGGCGCTGCGAACCCGCGCCGCGGAGATGCCCGCCACGCCGTCGGGCGAGAGCGTGGCCGCGCTGCTGCGGGAGGTCACCGCGCGCACCCCCCGCCCCGCCGGGCGGTATCGCGACCCCACCCGCTGAGCGCGGGCGAGTCGACATTTCGCGTCTGACACCCCAGCTGCGAGCATGAATCCCTCGGCCAAGGGGGCCCGGGGTCCACAAGGAACTCGCCAACCTGCGCCGAAGCGGCGACAATCCCGCCGAACAATTCGGGTTCGCCCTGAGGGGCGGACGTTGTCGCCACGCGGAGGGCTACAGGTACATGCGAACATCACGTTGGCTCGGATGGCTCGTCGCGAGCGGGGTCTCGCTCACGGCGGCGCCATCGTTTGCGCAACCGCTCACCTGCGGCAACGGCAGGCTCGAGACGCTGGAACAGTGTGACGACGGGAACCTCGGCTCGGGCGACGGCTGCTCGGCGCTCTGCCAGGTGGAGCCCGGCTACAACTGCGCGGGCGGCACGAGCTGCCTGCCGGTGTGCGGTGACGGCATTCGCACCCCCGCGGAGCAGTGCGACGACGGCGACCGCGACAACAGCGACGGATGCACCAACGCGTGCACCGTGGAGTTCGGCTATCTCTGCGTCGACCCTTCGCCGAACCTCATCACCAACGGCACCTTCAGCCGCGGGCGCACGGGGTTCACGTCGGAGTACGCCTTCAACGACACCCGCAGCTTCACCAGCCCGGCGGCGACCGGCGGCGGCCCCGAGGGCAACTACACCGTCACCAACAACCCCAACGGGTGGCACGAGGAATTCACCCGCGTCCTCGGCGGCGCGATCGTGTGGCAAGACGCCGACGGCGACGGGTGGGCGGCGCTGTTCAACGGCGTGCCCAACCTCATCGCGTACCAGACCTCGCTCGCGGTGACCGCGGGGCAGCCCTACTCGGTGCAGATCTCCGTGGCCGACTGGGGGCAGTTCAACCGCGCCCGGCTGTACATGGAGGTCGACGGGCTGCGCGTGACGCCCATCGTGCAGCCCCGCTCCAGCGGCGGCTTCGCGATGAACTGGGAGCGCCTCACCGGCACCTTCCGCGCGCCGCGCACGGCCACCGTCGCGGTGCGCATCATCGACCTCGAGACCGCCACCGGCGGCAACGACTTCGGCCTCGACGATGTCGCGCTGCGCCTCGCGGCGCCCACGAGCTGCACCCAGACCGACACCGACAGCGACTCCGTCCCCGACGTGGTCGAGGGCACGCTCAACGACACCGACCGCGACGGCCTCCCCGACTGGCGTGACCCCGACGACGACGGAGACTCGATCCCCACGCGCGAGGAGCGTCCGGGCGGCGTGAGTCGGAACACCGACGGCGACGGGCTCGCCGACTACCTCGACCCCGACGACGACAACGACACCCTCGCCACCATCGGCGAGCGCCCGGGCGGCGTCGACCGCAACACCGACTCCGACGGGCTGCCCGACCACCTCGACCCCGACGACGACGGCGACACCATCCCGACGCGCGTGGAGCGCACGCTCGACAGCACCGTGGGCGGGCCCGACGGCGACGGCATCCCGTCGTCGCTCGACACCGACAGCGACGGCGACGGCGACCTCGACCGCGACGAGGCCGGGAGCGACCCCAACATCCCCGTCGATACGGACCTCGACGGCGCGCGCGACTTCCTCGACACCGACTCCGACAACGACTGCCTCTCTGACAGCGACCCCCGCGAGAACGGCGCCAATCGCGTCAACGCGATGCTCCCCTCGGTGAACCCCGACAACAACTGCGCGATGGGGCAGACCTGCAACCGCAGCACGGGGCTCTGCGTCACCGACCCCGACACCGACCGCGACGGCCTCCCCGACCGCGTCGAGATCCTCATCGGGACCAACCCCAACAACCCCGACTCCGACGGCGACGGCATCGGTGACCTCCCCGAGGTCGGCTCCAACATCATGGTGCCGACGAACACCGATGGTGACGGGCTCATCGACGCCAACGACCCCGACGACGACAACGACACCGTGCCCACGCGCACCGAGCGCCCCGGCGCGCCGGTCGACACCGACATGGACGGCCGCCCCGATCACCTCGACCCCGACGACGACAACGACGGCATCCCCACGGCCGTGGAGCGTCGCCTGGACCCGAGCGATTTCGGGCCCGACATGGACAGCACGCCCTCGTACCGCGACCTCGACAGCGACGGCGACGGCGACCCCGACAGCGTCGAGCGCGGCCCCGACGGGATGAACCCCGTGGACACCGACACCGACGGCCGCCCCGACTTCCTCGACACCGACAGCGACAACGACTGCGCGGCCGACAGTGACCCCCGCGAAGACGGCGCGAACCGCACCAACCCCGCGCTGCCGAGCGCGAACCCCGACAACAACTGCCCCACCGGGCAGGTGTGCAGCCGGAGCACGGGCACCTGCTCGGCGCCCCTCGACACCGACGGCGACGGCCTCCCCGACACCTACGAGACCAGCATCGGGACCAACCCCAACAACCGCGACACCGACGGGGACTCCATCCCCGACGGCACCGAGGTGGGCCCCGACCGCGCGCGCCCCGTGGACTCCGACACCGACGGCACCATCGACGCCCTCGACCCTGACGACGACAACGACACCGTGCCCACGCGCGACGAGCGCCCCGGCGCGATGAACCGCGACACCGACACCGACGGGCGCCCCGACCACCTCGACCCCGACGACGACAACGACACCATCCCCACCGCGGTGGAGCGTCGCCTCGACCCCACCGCCGGCGGGCCCGACAACGACATGGTGCCGTCGTTCCTCGACACCGACTCGGACAACGACGGCGACCTCGACCGCGATGAGGTCGGGAGCAATCCCGCCACCCCCGTCGACACCGACAACGACGGGCGCCCCGACTTCCTCGACACCGACAGCGACAACGACTGCGTCGCCGACAGCGACCCCCGCGAGGACGGCGCCGCGCGCACCAACCCCGCGGTCCCGTCGATGAACCCCGACAACAACTGCCCCGCGGGGCAGACCTGCAACCGCATGACCGGCGTCTGCGGCGGCGAGCGCGACTCCGACGGCGACGGCATCCCCGACACCGTCGAGGACACCATCGGCACCGATCCGTTCAACCCCGACACGGACTTCGACACCATCCCCGACGGCACCGAGGTCGGCCCCGACCGCACCCGCCCCGTCGACTCGGAGATGGACGGCCGCATCGACGCCCTCGACCCCGACGACGACAACGACACGGTGCCCACCCGCACCGAGCGCCCCAACGTCATGAACGCCGACACCGACACGGACGGTCGGCCCGATCACCTCGACCCCGACGACGACGGCGACACCATCCCGACGGAGATCGAGCGGCTCTACGACCCCAGCGAGCGCGGCCCCGACAACGACATGCTCCCGTCGTACCGCGACCTCGACAGCGACGGCGACGGCGTCACCGACCGCGACGAGCGCGGGCCCAACGAGCGCAGCCCGGTCGACACCGACGGCGACCGCACGCCCGACTTCCTCGACCTCGACTCGGACAACGACTGCATCCCTGACAGCGATCCCTCCGAGGCCGGCGCCGCGCGCATCACCCGCGCGATGAACCCGAACACCCGCTGCGGCGGCACCACCCCCGTGTGCGGCGCCCAGACCGGCACCTGCGTGCCCAACGACGACCGCGACGAGGACGGGCTCACCAACGACTACGAGACCCGCATCGGCACCGACCCCGACAACCGCGACTCCGACGGGGACAGCATCCCCGACGGACGCGAGGTCGGCCCCGACCTCACCACGCCCCGCGACACCGACATGGACGGCATGATCGACGCGCGGGACCCCGACGACGACAACGACACCGTGCCCACGCGCGTGGAGCGCCCCGGCGCGCTCGACCGCAACACCGACGGTGACAGCAACCCCGATCACCTCGACCCCGACGACGACGACGACACCATCCCCACCGCGGTGGAGCGTCGCCTCGACCCCTCCGACGGCGGCCCCGACCGCGACGGGATGCCCTCGTACCGCGACCTCGACAGCGACGGCGACGGCGACCTCGACCGCGACGAGCGCGGACCCGATCCCATGAACCCCGTCGACACCGACATGGACGGCACGCCCGACTTCCTCGACGTTGACTCCGACAACGACTGCTTCGCCGACGCGCTCATGAGCGAAGACGGCGGCGCGCGCACCACCGTCGCGATGAACCCCAACGCGGCGTGCAGCGCCCCGAACCCGGTCTGCGTGCGCACCACCGGCCGCTGCGGCCCCGACATGGACCGCGACGGCGACGGTCTGCCCGACATGACCGAGACCACCATCGGCACCGACCCGATGAACCCCGACACCGACGGTGACGGGATTCGCGACGGCGACGAGGTCGGGCGCAACCCGATGAACCCGCGCGACACCGACGGCGACGGGATGATCGACGCCCGCGACCCCGACGACGACAACGACACCGTGCCCACGCGCACCGAGCGCCCCAACGGGAACGACAACGACACCGACCTCGACGGCCGCCCCGATCACCTCGACGACGACGACGACGGCGACACCATCCCGACGCGCACCGAGCGCACAATCGACCCGAGCGATGGCGGACCCGACGGGGACTTCACCCCCTCGTACCGCGACCGTGACAGCGACGGTGACTTCGACCTCGACCGCGACGAGCGCGGCACCGATCCCATGAACCCCGTCGACACCGACACCGACGGCGCGCGGGACTTCCTCGACACCGACTCGGACAACGACTGCGCCCCCGACTGGGACTCCCGCGAGGACGGCGCGGCCCGCACCGACGCGAGCACCCCCAACAGCAGCGCCGACGCCAACTGCGGCATGGGCTTCACCTGCAACCGCATGACCGGGCGCTGCGTGCCCGTGGGCGACACCGACGGCGACGGGCTCCCCGACGACGACGAGCGCCGCATCGGCACCGACCCCAACAACCCCGACACCGACGGCGACAGCCTGCGCGACGGTGACGAGGTCGGCCCCAACCGCACCATGCCCCGCGATTCGGACATGGACGGGATGATCGACGCCCGCGACCCCGACGACGACAACGACACGGTGCCCACCCGCACCGAGCGCCCCGGGGGCGTGAACGCCGACACCGACACCGACGGCACCCCCGACCACCTCGACCCCGACGACGACGGCGACACCATCCCGACGCGCACCGAGCGCATGCTCGACCCGACGGACATGGGCCCCGACGCCGACGGCACCCCCTCGTACCGCGACACCGACAGCGACGGCGACGGCGACCTCGACCGCGATGAGCGCGGCGCCGACCCCACCAACCCCGTCGACTCCGACAACGACGGCGCGCGGGACTTCCTCGACACCGACTCGGACAACGACTGCGCCCCCGACGCCGACCCCCGTGAAGACGGCGGCGCCCGCATCGACCCGCGTCAGCCCTCGACGAACGCCGACGCGAACTGCAGCGCGGGCCTCATGTGCGACACCGGCCGCGGCGTCTGCGTGCCCGCCGCCGACGCGGGCACCGACGGCGGCACCACGGCGCCCCCGGAGCTCTACCTCCAGGGCGGTGGCTGCGGCTGCCGCGTCGACGCGATGCCCGACACCGGCGACAGCACCTTCCCGGTGCTCGGCGCGCTCGCGATGGTGGCCACCGCCGTCGCCCGCCGCCGCCGTCGTCGCTGACCCGCGCGCCTCTCCGTCGCGCGCCTCACCCGGGGCGCGCGCTCACTCCCCGCCCACCACCCGAAGCTCCACCCGGCGGTTGCCGCGACGGCCCTCCTCCGTGCGCGGAGACCACAGCGGACGGCTGATCCCCGCCGTGCGCGGCACCATCCGCGCGCGGTCGACCCCGTGCTCCACCAGCGCGTCGATCACCGCCTGCGCGCGCTGAGTTCCCAGGGCCGCGCCCTGCTCACGCTCGGCGCCGGGGTCGGCGTGACCCTCCACCACGAGCCGCACCGCCTCGGGCGCAGCCGCGAGCGCGACCGCCATGCGCGCTACCACCGCGCGGCCATCGGGGTCCAACGCGCGCTCGGACGCGGCGAAGCGCACGGGCTCCGCGAGGGCCGCGCGCCACGCGACCGTGCGCGGACGCGACGTCGGCGCGGGCGCGGCGGGTGTCACCGCGGGCGGCGTGACGGCCGTCGGCGCGGGCAGGGGGCAGCCCGGGCGCGCGGGGTCGGGCCGAGGACCCGAGGGGACGTTGGGGCAGTCGTCGTCGCGATCGAAGACCCGGTCGAGGTCACGGTCATTCAACGGACACCCCGGTCGGGTGGGATCGGGCAGCGCGCCCGCGGAGAGATCGGGGCACACGTCGCGCGGGTCTTCGACCCCGTCGCCGTCACCGTCCACGCGCCCCGGAGCGCGCACAACTCCTTGCAGCGCAGGGGCTTGAAACGACACCTGGGCGCCCAGAGAGAGCGCCTGCGCGTCCGTCGGCGCGTCGCGCTCCGCGGCGACCAGCTGGGCGTAGCGCACGAAGGGGCCCACCGAGACCGCGGGGCTCACGGAGAAGTCCCAGCCCAGGGCGGCGTCGAAGGCGAAGCGCGGTGCGCCGCCGGTGACCGCCACCCCGACGCCCAGCTCGGCCCACGGGCGCCCGGGATCGCCGAGCGTCGCCCACACGCGCGGGCCCACGGTCGTGAGCAGCGCCTCGCCGTCGCCCCGCCCCGATGGGAACCACAGGTGCGCGACCCGCGCGAAGCCCCCCACCGCGCGCGTCGCGTCGACCGTGAGGGTGAGCGCGGAGGCGAGGCCCAGGCCGTAGTCGAGCCGTTGCCGCTGGTGCGCCGAGAGCATCATCGTGGCGCCGAAGGAGGGGCGCAGCGCGACGCGTCGGAGCCACTGCGCGCGGGCGGCGCGGGGCACGGCGAGGGCGGCGAGGCACAGCGAGAGCGCGAGGCGTCGGGGGCTCATCGGCAGGCTCCGTTGGCGCAGGGCCGCGCGCCGCACGAGACGCGGCAGCCGCCGCAGTTCGCGGGGTCGACGCGGGGGTCGATACAGCGGCCGTCGCAGAGCAGCTGGCCGTTGGCGCACACGATCACGCACGCCGCCGCGGAGCACACGTGACCGCTGGGGCACGGCCGCCCGCAGGCTCCACAGTTCGCGGTGTCGGAGCGCAGGTCGACGCACCGGCCGCCGCACGCCGACTGCCCCGTCGGGCACTCGCAGGCGCCCTCGAAGCACGTCTGCGGCGCGACGCACGCGCGCCCGCAGGCGCCGCAGTGGGCGTTGCTCGTGCGGGTGTTCACGCACTGCCCGGCGCATCGGGTCGCGCCCGCGGGGCAGGGGCACTG
>JBILLI010000259.1:0-9575 GCA_044376155.1 Polyangiales bacterium | reverse complement strand
CAGGGGCGATTCACCCTGGTGTTCCTGGGCACGGGCGCCTCGGGCGACGGCGCCGAGGTCGAGCTCACGCACAACTGGGACGAGTCTGAGCCCTATCCCACGGGTCGCTTCTTCGGCCACCTCGCCTACGAGGTCGACGACATCTACGTGACGTGCGGGCGGTTGTTGTCCGCGGGGGTGGTGATCCACCGCCCGCCGCGGGACGGGCGCATGGCGTTTGTGAAGTCCCCCGACGGGCACTCCGTGGAGCTGTTGCAGCGGGGCGAGGCGTTGCCCCCGGCGGAGCCCTGGGCGTCGATGCCCAACACCGGGAGCTGGTGATCGCTCAGGGGATGTGCAGCGCGGCGTCGCTGGCCACGACGTGCTCGGGCGTGGCGCCCGCGGTGCGCACGATCATGTAGATCCACCCGTCCGAGCGGAAGTGCGGGAACAGCGCGTACTGCCCCGGCTGCATGTTCGTGATGCGGGTGCGCGCGCCCGTGCGGAGGTCGACGAGGTACGAGTTCGCCGCGCCGCGGGTGCGGTAGGCCGCGAAGGCGGGATCATCCGGGCCGGTGAACCCGAGCTCGGTGGCGTCGGCGTCGGTGATGTAGTGGTGGTACACGAACCACCGCTCGTCGAAGGAGATGTGGCCCTTGGCGCCGGTGCCGCAGAGGCGCCCGATGATGGGCGCGGTGACCGAGACGGCGGTGCCCATGCGGGTGACGGTGAGGCGCCGCAGCACGAAGCCGGTCTGCCCGCGCGGGCCGCCGAGGCGCGTGAGCATCAGCCGCCCCGAGGGGGAGATGATCGCGTCGGCCTCGTTGGGCGTGGTGATGGACCCGGTGCCGCTGACCGTGAAGCCCGCGCCGTTGTTGGCCATGATGGTGACGTTCTGCCGCTCACCCGCGCCGAAGTCCGCCGCGGGGTCGCGGAGGGTGGGGCTGTGGCCGCCGTCGTCGGAGGTGTACCGGCCGTAGATCACGTAGTGGTCGTCGCCCGCGAGGGAGGCGCCGTGGTGCTGGTAGAGGCCGATGCCCGCGGTGCGCGTGCACTGGGCCTCCTGCAGGGTGATCATCATGGGCGTGCCGGTGGTGAGCACGGACTGGTGGCACGCCCGGGGGCCGAGGGAGCCGTGGTAGAAGAAGCCCGAGTTGTCGGGGAAGAAGCCCGGGTCGTACGACGCCGCGGTGGGGATCGAGCGGTTGTTCGCGAGGTCGACGATGCGCGCGCCGTGGCCCACGAAGCGACCGTCGGCCGAGCTGCGGGACCAGTACGACGAGCGGTAGTTCGACGTGAACAGCACGCGGAGGCGCGCGGCGGGGAGGGCCTCGGGGTCCCAGTTCGCGCCGAAGGTGGTGGCCGACGCGCGGGTGGCGGAGGCGAGGCAGTCTTGCGCGCGGGTGGTGCCGGCGCAGCCGTGCATCATGATCCCCTGGGTGCGGTTGCGCACGCCCCAGCCGTTGGCGGTCATGTCGGCGACGTGGGTGGTGATCTCGGGCGTGACCATCGGGCTGCACGCCCCGGCGCCGCCGTCCCCGGCGGGGGGAACGTCCTCGACGGGGAAGCCTCCTTCGGGCACGGCCTGCACGTCGAAGACGAAGCGCACGTCTTCGATCGGCGTGGTGGACGCGTCGACGTTGCCCGTGTCGCGCGGGGTGACCACGTCGCGGGGGGTGACCACGTCGCGGGGGGTGCCCGCGTCGACCGCGCCCGTGTCGATGAAGCTCGGGATGTCGAAGACCAGAAAGCCGTCGTTGGTGCCGGCGTCGGTGGCCTCGGGGGTGGAGCCGCACCCCGCGAGGACCGAGAGCGTGGAGACCATCATCCCACCGAGCCACTTCGTCGATCGGGTCGTGCGCATGTCGACAACGTAGCTGAAGTGACGCGAGGGCGAAATGTCCGGGTGTCATCGCGCGTGAAGGTCGTGCGCGTCGGGCGCGTTGGCGGTAACGGTGGAGGGGTGACAGCGAGATCGTCGGTCCTCTCGGTGGTGTTCGCGGCGTGTGCGGCGTTGATGCCGCGCGGGGCAGCCGCGCAGTACATTGATCTCCCGGGCGCGCAGCCCGGCGCCCTCGACGGGGGGATCCCCCTGGAGAGCGCGCGGCAGTGCGGGGTCTCGTGCCACGCCTCGGGCGACCCGAGCAGCCCCGACGCGATGCCGCAGGACACCTGGCAGACCTCGATGATGGGCAACACCCTGCGCGACCCGCTCTTTCTCGCCGCGCTCACCGTGGCGGAGCAGGACCGCGCGGGCATCGGCGACTGGTGCCTGCGCTGCCACACCCCCCACGGGTTCGTGGGCGGACGCACCCGGGGCGCGCCCAACGCCGCCCGCGGAGAGGCCCTGGAGCCCGAGGACCGCGACGGGGTGTCGTGTGATTCCTGCCACCGCATGACGCCCACGACGAACGTGGGCAACGCGCAGTACGAGCTCTCGCCCACCGACGTGCGCTTCGGCCCCCACGCGGAGATCGAGAGCTCGCGGCACCTCGGCGCGCGCTCCGAATGGATGGCCGACAGTCGGATGTGCGGGGTCTGCCACGAGGTGAGCAACCCCCTGCTGCCGCAGCGCGACGCCGACGGGCGCGACACCGGTCGGCGCTTCCCGCTCGACACGACCTACGGGGAGTGGTCCCGCTCGGTGTACGCCGACCCGAGCTCGCCCGACGCGCAGACCTGCCAGGACTGCCACATGCCCCGCATCGCGGGCCGCGGTCGTTCGTCCACGTACAAGACCGCGCGGGAGCGGGAGCAGCCGCGGCGGCACACCTTCGCGGGGGCCAACGCGTGGGGGCTGCGCGTGCTCGGCGCGATGCGCATGGACCTCACCTCGGGCGAGTTCTACGACCCCGAGCTCGCGCCCGCGTACGAGGCCGGCGCGCAGCGGGCCGAGGCCATGCTCCGCACCGCGCTGCGCCTGGAGCTGCGCGAGGTGCCCACGGAGGTGTCGCCCGGCGCGCGCGTCACGGTGGTGGCGCGGGTGACGAACGTGTCAGGGCATCGCGTGCCCACGGGCTACGCCGACGGACGCCGCGTGTGGTTGGAGCTCGCGCGCGTCGACGGTGAGGGCCGCGAGACCGTGCTCTCGGGCGCCTACGACAACGCCGAGGCGCGGTTGACCGAAGACCCGCAGCTCGCGCTCTACGAGGCCTGGCACGGCCGCGCGGGGATGGGCCGGGGTGAGCACATCGCATTGCACGACACGGTGATCCGCGACACGCGACTGCCGCCGCGGGGGTATCGCCCGCTGCCCGGTCACGAGCCCGTGGGGAGAGACTACGCGGGCGGCGAGGCGGGCGCGCTGCGCCACTGGGACGACCGTCGCTACACCTTCGAGGTGCCCGCCGACGCGCGCGGGAGCGTGACCGTGCGGGTGCGCGCGCGGTACCAGGTGACCACGCGGGAGTACGTGGAGTTCCTCGCGGCGGAGAACCGCACCGACGCGCGCGGGCGTGACCTCCTCGCGCGCTACAACGCCACGGGCCGCGCGGCGCCGTTCACCATGGTGGAGGCGAGCACGCGCATCACCGTGGGCGCTCCCGTGACCGACGCAGGGAGCGCGGTGGACGCGGGGCGCGCGAGCGACGCGGGGAGCGCGGTGGACGCAGGCCGCGCGATGGACGCGGGCACGACGCCGCCGCCCGCGGGGGGATGCGGGTGCCGCACGACCACGCCGCGCAAGGGCGCGTGGGGGGCGGCGCTGGTGTTGGGGATGTTGGTGCGAAGGCGCAAGAGACGCGAGGTTGACAGTGCCGGGCGCGGTGGTGGCACCCTCGCGCGGTGACGTCCCACGAGACGACAATGGAGGGCGAAATCGTGCGTGGGCGGGGGCCCTCATCCCCGGCCCTTCTCCCGCTTCGGGAGAAGGGTGGAGAACCGCGAGCGAGGGCATGGTCCACGCGCGTGGAGACCTCCGCGATGTCACGGCCCGCACAACGCCTGAACCATCTCCCCGACAGAGGTTCTCCACCCTTCTCCCGAAGCGGGAGAAGGGCCGGGGATGAGGGCCACGCGACGCAGGTCCCAGGTTTCATTGCACGAAGGGTGAGCCTGTGAGCTTCCGTCTCCGCTGGTTGACGATCCACCGCTTTCGCGACGTACGGCCCGAGACCACGCTGCGCTTCAACAACGGCTGGAACGTGCTCCTCGGGCAGAACGCGACGGGCAAGACCTCGCTGCTCAACCTGATCTCGATGGCGCTCCGCGGTGACTTCGTGGCACTCGCCGAGGAGTCGTTCGCCGTCAGCTACGAGCTTGAGGGCAAGGGCGAGGACCACGTTCGCGTTCACCTGGAGCACATCGGCGCGTCGCGCACCGGCACTCCCGAACTGCGCGTGGGCGAGTTCAAGGTCGGTGCGCAAACCCGAGGCACGATCGAAAGCCACATCGCAGGCGATTCGATGCGGCTCTCCATCCCGGAAGACGTAGGGCCTGGTAGCCCGATGCTGCGCGCAGAGTTGCGTCCCATGCTGGCAACGTTCCACTCGCCCGCATCTCCTGCCGTGATGCGATTTCGCGACGTGTGGATGGGCTGTTACCGCTTCGACGAGGCGCTCGGGATGTTCCGCAATGTCCATGGCATCGAGGACGACGCCATCGGGTTGCCCGGGACCTTCACCGCCGTCGCGAACATCGCGTCGGGGGTGCTGCACTTCTACCTGGGCTTCAACCCCAACGCCGCGTTTTACACCGTGGAGCCTTCGTTCGCGTCGCCGCGGGCGATCGTCGGCGACTTCTCCGCGTGCCCCAACCTTGCCCGTGCGATCGAAGCGCTCGGCGCGCGCAACCTCGTGGCGACGTGGTCGGTCGACAACGTGAGCGCCACGCCCGATTCACGCACGCTCACGCTGCGTCCGCCCACCTTCCTGCTGCAGCGCGCGGACGGGAGCGCGGTCTCGACGAACCAGCTGAGCTTCGGGCAGAAGCGCCTCTTCGCCTTCGCGTGGTACCTCGACGCCAACAGCGGTCCCCTGGTCGCCGACGAGCTCGTGAACGGGATGCACTACGCGTGGATCGAGGACTGCGTGCGCGCCATGGAGGGACGACAGGTCTTTCTGACCGCGCAGAACCCGCTGATCCTCGATCATGTTGGAGTCGCGGGGCCTGAGGAGGTGTCGTCGCGCTTCATTCTCTGCCGCAACGAGATCGGTGACAACGGGCGCCGGGTGTGGGCCTGGAGCAACCCCACCGAGGCGCAGTCCGCGGCGTTCTTCGAGGCGTACGAGAACGGGATCCTGCAGGTGCACGAGATCCTTCGCACCGAGGGCCTCTGGTGAACGCGGCGGCGCGCTTCGTCGTGCTGACCGAGGACAGCGGCGCGAGCGGCTGGAAGCCCGTCGTGAGCCTGGTGCGGGCGATCTGCGATCAGCTCGTGGTTGGCGTGCGCTGGGATCACATCGACGTGTCGCCCCGTGACGACGCCGACGCACAGACCCTTCGCGCCCTTGCTGGCAATCAATGGAAGGGGAGCAACGGTACGGCACACGGGCTCCGGGTGCGGCTCGCGCAATACATCGCCAACAAGCTGCTCGTTCGGGAGGGCAACGCACGCTTCGTGTTCTTTCACGTCGACGCCGACCGGGTCTGGTCCGCGGGGGATCCGCATGACTCGGAGAACGCCACGAAGTTCGAGCGCCTGGTGCGAACCCAAGTGCGTGTGATCCTGCTCGGTGCGCTCGCGAAGCGTGGCCGGAGCGGAGAGCTCGACGCGCTCATGGCGCGCCTGCACCTCGTGGTGCCCAGCTACTCCATCGAGGCGTGGCTCTACCAGAGCACCGCGCGCGCAGCGGAACTCTGCGAGTCGCGGCGATGCCGCGGCGCCCACGTCGCGATCTTCCAGCGCTGGGCGACGGACCGCACGCTGCTGGACGATCTGTCCCAACCGAAGGACGCGAAGGACGAACGGGGGACGGACCTCCACTGCCTCGGGGATGCTGACAAGGATGCGCTCGCGCAGGCCTTCCCCGCGCGGGAGGTGCGCGCGGCGCAGCGGTCGTTCGCGCGGGCAGTGGAAGCCGTGGGCGAAGACGGTGCCCTGCTGCACGCCCTGATCGCCACGGGCGGGTGAGCCCGTCGCCCTTGAGCCCCCGCAGAGGTAGACTCGGCCCATGTCGCACGGCGCGCGCACCCGCACGGGCAACGGCCCCTTTCGCCCGGAGCAGCTCCGCTCGGGGGATCCCTACGAGCTCTCCGAGGGGCACGCGATCTACTGCGCGCCCACCGGCGGCGACGGCGCCGGGCCCAACGGGCGGGGCTTTCTCGTGCTCGACTCCGACCCGAAGGTGAAGAGCGCCGGGGTCGACACCGGCTTTCAGCTCTCGCCCCTCACCATGCGCGCGCCCGACGTGGCCGTGGGGGACTTCGCCGAGCGCCCGGGCTGGGTGCAGGGCGTCCCCCCGCTCGCCGTGGAGTACGCCAGCGTGGGGCAGGACGAGCACGAGCTGAAGGAGAAGATCGACGACCTCCAGCGCGCGGGCACGCAGTACCTCTGGGTCGTGCGGCTCACGGGCCCGAGGCGGGTGGAGGTCTACGAGCGCGGCGCGCCCATGCGTCTCGTGCACCCGGGGCAGATGCTCACGGCGCCCGGGGTGTTGCAGAACCCCGTGCCCGTTGAAGCCCTCTACGACCGCGACGCCGCGCACGAGGTCGCGCTGCGAAACCTCTTGCAGCGCAAGGGCTTTGAGAGCCTTGAGGCCGTGCGAGCGGAGGGCCGCGAGGAGGGCCGCGAGGAGGGCCGCGAGGAGGGCCGCGAGGAGGGCCGCGAGGAGGGCCGCGAGGAAGGCCGCGAGGAGGCCCGACGCACGCTGCTGCTCACGCTGCTCGCCGCCCGGGGGCCGGTGCGTGAAGACCAACGCGCGCGGGTGATGGCCTGCGGAGACATCCCTACGCTCGACGGGTGGTTCGCGCGGGCCGCGGCGGGGGAAGACGCCGGCGCGATCCTCGGTTGACGCGACGGGCTGCGCCTCTCTCCGACGCGCGAGGGTGAGCCTCCCCGCGACGCGGCGCTGGCGACGGGCCGTCAGAGGCCGTACAAGCGCCCTCGCATGGACCCCGTGACGGAGATGGGCGCCTCGCTCCCCTGGTCGGCCTCGGAGCTCGCGGCGATGGCCGCGGCGGTGGAGCGCGTCGCGCAGGAGGCCGCGGCGGTGTGCCTGCGCGGCTGGCGCACGGGCACGGCCGTGGAGCGCAAGGGCGACATCGACCTGGTCACTGCGTGGGACCGGGCCAGCGAAGACGTGCTGCGCGAGGGGCTCACCCGGGCCTTCCCCGACATCGCGCTGGTGGCCGAGGAGGCGGGCGGCACCGCGCCCGCAGACGCGCCGGTGTTCTTCGCCGACCCCCTCGACGGCACGACGAACTTCGCCCACGGGCACCCCTTCTTCGCGGTGTCGGTGGGGCTCATGGTGGGGTCCGAGGCGGTGCTCGGGGTGGTGGTGGCGCCCGCGCTGCGCAACGTGTGGCGGGGATCTCTCGGCACGCCCGCGACGCGCGACGGGGAGGTGTGTCGGGTGAGCGCCACCGAGCGCCTCGGCGACGCGCTGCTGGCCACGGGCTTTCCCTACGACGTGCGCAGCAACCCCCTGCACAACTTCGATCACTTCGCCGCGCTCACCCGGCAGACCCGCGGCGTGCGGCGCTGCGGCTCCGCGGCGCTGGACCTCTGCCTCACGGCCGATGGCACCTTCGACGGGTACTGGGAGCGGCACCTCAAGCCCTGGGACATGGCCGGCGGCGCGGCCGTGGTGCGCGCCGCGGGGGGCACCGTGACCGACCTTCGCGGAGGCCCCGCGGACCCGCGGTTGGGGGCGCTGCTCGCGAGCAACGGGCGGGTGCACGCCGCGCTGCTCGCGGCGCTCCGCGCGGTCGATGAGGGGTCAGCGGCGCGCGGGTAGCGAGAGGGTGAACACGGTCCGCCCCGTGGCGCTCTCGACGCGGAGCTCGCCGCCGTGGTCCACGGCGATGCGGCGGGCGATGGTGAGCCCGAGGCCCGTGCCCGTGGGCTTGGTGGTGTGAAAGGGGTGGAACACCCGCTGGGGATCCCCCGGGATGCCCGGCCCGTTGTCTTCGACCTCGAGGTCGACGTTGTCGCCGCGGTTGCGCACGCGGAGGGTGATGGCCCCGTCGCGCGCGAGGGCATCGATGGCGTTGCGCACGAGGTTGAAGACCACCTGACGGATGCGGTCTTCGTCGATGGCGACGGGGGCGAGGTCGGGGGCGAGGTCGACGGTGACGGTGATGTTCTTCTCCGCGGCCTCGGTGACCACGAGGCGCGCGACGCTCTCGGCGGGGGAGGCGAGGGTGCCCGGGGTCACCGCGCGGCCGCCGGGGCGGGCGAACCAGAGGAAGTCCGCGAGCAGCCGCTCGAGGCGCTCGAGCTCGCCGCGCACGACGTCGATGCTCCCGAGGGACGCGGTGTCGTTCGCGCGGGTGAGCCTGCGGGTGAGCACCTTGAGCTCCAGCAGCGCGGAGTTCAGCGGGTTGCGGATCTCGTGGGCGAGCCCCGCGGTGAGCTCTCCGACCACCGCGAGCTGCTCGGCGGCGCGCACCCGGCGCTCGATGGCGCGGGTCTCGGTCACGTCGATGCCGATGAGGTACACGAGCCCGTCGGAGGTGCCGCGGCGCCACTCGATGCGTCGCTCGCCGCCGCCGTCGGTGCGCAGCGCGAGCTCGAAGGGGGAGTCGCCCCCGCCGCGGAGCCAGTCGGTGCTGCGCTGCGCCTCGGGGAGCAGGGCCTCGAAGCGCTGGCCGAGGAGGGAGGGGCGCGAGAAGCCCGTGGTGCGCTCCACCGCGGCGTTCACCAGGGTCACGAAGCCCGCCTCGTCGACGGCGATGATGAGCGCGGCCGAGACCTCGACCACCGTGCGGTAGCGCGCCTCGGAGTGCTGCAGCCGGCGGATCAGCGCCTCGCGCTCGCGGCGCAGCGCGACCTGCCGCGTGGCCATGGCCGCGAGGCGGAGCACCTCCTCGGTGGCGAAGGGCTTGAGGATGAACGCGAAGGCCCCGCCGCGCACCGTCGCGATGGCGCTCTCGATGTTGGCGTCGCCGCTCATCACGATGACCTCGGCGAGGGGCGAGCACTCCTTGAGCTTCACCAGCACCTCGGTGCCGTTGGCGTCGGGGAGGCGCACGTCGAGGAACGCGAGATCGAAGCCGCGCTCGCGCGCGAAGGCGATGGCGTCTTGCCCGTTGGAGAAGAGGTGCGGCTCGTGCCCGTCGTCGGTGAGGAGCTCGGCGATGTTCTCGGCGAAGGCGCGGTTGTCCTCCACGATGAGCGTGCGCCAGGGGCGCTGGGCGCTCATGGGGGGGTCAAGGTTCACCGCGGTGCTCCTGCTCGCCGTGGGCGCCGTCTTCGCCGCCGCCGTTGCCGCCGCGCTTGATGCCGTAGCGGTACTCCCGCAGGCGGTACTGGATCATCCGCACGCTCACGCCGAGGGTGTCGGCCGCGCGGTGCGTCGACCCGCCGCAGGCCTCGAGGGTGGAGAGGATCGCGAACTTCTCGATCTCCTCCAGCGCGGCCCCGGGGATGGGGGGCGGCGCGCCGAGGGAGGTGCTCGGGGCGGGGGCGCTCTCGCGCTCGCCCGGCGGCGCCGAGG
>JBILLI010000258.1:0-9608 GCA_044376155.1 Polyangiales bacterium | reverse complement strand
CGGCGTAGTAGAGCGCGTTGGCGTCGCGCCCGGGCACGGCGCACGCGGTGGGGAGTTCGCGCCCGTCGCCGAGGCTCTGGCCCGGCAGGGTGGTGCCGTTCATCACGCGCAACGCGCTGCGGCAGAGGCCGTTCTCGGCGGGCGCGCGGATGGAGACGGCGAGCGAGAAGGGGTCCGCGAGGCGGGGGTTGCTCGCGCCCACGGCGATGATCACGGGCTGGTCGGCGCCGCTGTTGAAGAAGCTCGCCGAGCTCGTGGTGCCCGCGAAGGCCGACGCCGCGAAGCACACGTTGCTCCCGCAGGTCGGGATCACCCGGATCACGGGCGCCTGCCGCCCGGCGACGTCAGGGGTGGCGCTCACGAAGAGCGTCTGTCCGCGCGGGACGACGGCGCTGTAGAACAGCGACGCCGCGCCGGTGCCGGTCATGCCGGGGCACGCGGGCTGCACCACGGTGGCGGCGGCGAGGTCCTGCGCGCGGAGGGTGGTGCCGTCGCGCACGGGGGTGGCGCTGCCGCAGAACACGTTGTTGGGGGGCGTGCTGAGCGTCGCGGTGATGGAGAAGTCCTGCGCGATGCCGGTGGCGGCGGTGGGCGCGACGGAGATGAACGCGTCGCGGTCGGTGCGCGTGGCGTTGGTCCAGCGGGTGACGACGGTGCTGCCGTCGGCGGTGATGTTGTTCGCGGCGAGGCAGGCGCCGCCGCACGCGTCCGAGACGCGCACGCTCACCGGTCGGCCGAACCGACCCGCGGCGGCGTAGGTCGCCGTGAGGTTCTGCCCCGCGGGCACGCGCACGCGGTAGTAGAGCCCGGGCTGCGGGGCGACGTCGTTCGCGCAGGCCATCGGGACATCACCGCCCCCCGCGACGACCCCGGAGGTGGGCACGCCCGGGGTGAGGGTCGTGGCCGACGCGCAGCGGCCGTTGGTGCTCGGGGTCACGATCCGCGCGCGGATCACCGAGGCGCCCATGATCATGGGCGACGTGGGCGCGACGGCGACGGCGAGGCGAGCGTCGGTGGAGGTGTTGTTGGTCCAGGTGAGCGTGGTGCCCGACGGACCCAGGTTCGTGGCCAGGCAGGTGGGCACGGCACGGCAGTCGGTGAAGGCCCGCAGCAAGGGGACGACGCCGCCCTCGGGCGTCACCTGGAGCTGTGCTTGCGAGGGCACGACGACGGTGAACCAGCGGGTGCTGCCGCCCGCGAACCCGCTCCCCGCGCACGCGGGCAGCGCGGCGCCGCCGGCCGGGTGTGACACCGTCACGGGAGCGTCGGCGGCGAGGGGCGTGGCGGTGTCGCAGGTCAGCCCGACCACCGGGACGTCCACCCCGACCACCGGGACGTCCACCCCGATCACCGGGACGTCCACCCCGATCACCGGGACGTCCACCCCGATCACCGGGACGTCCACCCCGATCACCGGAATGTCCTCGAGGGTGATCGGCACGTCCGGCCCGATGACCGGCACATCCACGGGGGAGATGGGCACATCGATCCCGATCTTGGGGATGTCTACCCCGATCACCGGCACGTCCACCGGGGTGAAGGGCACATCGACCGGGAGGGCCCCGGTGTCAGGGGCGTCGGGCTGCACCGCGGCGTCGTCGACCTCGCCGTCGAGCACGGTGCGGGCGCCGCAGGCGCTGAGTTGAAGGATGGAAACCAAGAGAAGGGAAGTGCGAAACGCGCGCATGGATCGCTCCTCGGGCACACCCGCGCCCGTGGGGATCATTCGTTCGCACATCCGTGGGAGGGGTCAAGCGATTGTCAGAGGCCGTAGACCTCGACCTCGGCGAGGGAGAGGTAGCCGGTGCCGATCTTCACCACGCGCACGTAGCGCGCCTGCACCGCGGAGAAGTTCGCCGTGGCCCCCGCTTGCGCCGAGAGGTTCATGGCCACGGTGGTGAAGTTCGTCCCGTCTTGCGAGACGCGGACCGTGAGGGGTGACGAGACCTCGGGGCAGCAGTCCGAGCGGCCGTAGATCACCACGCGGCCGATGGTGCGCACGGAGCCGAGGTCCACCTGCATCCACTGATCAATGCCGGTGTTGGTGTAGGCGACGTTGCTCGGGCACCCGCCGCTGCTGTTGTACACGCCGTTGGTGACGCCGTTGGTGATCACCGAGGAGGGGAAGCAGGTGTTGTACGTGGTCGAGGCCGACGTGGCGCGCCCGCGGGCGAGGTTCGTGCGCACACACGGCATCGCCGCGTCGTCGACCACGCCGTTGCAGTCGTCGTCGACGTTGTTGCACGTCTCCACCGCCGGGGTGCCCAGGGTCGCGGCGCAGTATGTGCCCGCCACCGACACCGACAGCGGGCGCTGCGGCGCGGACATGTCGCGCGTCATGTTGTTCCCGATCTGACCCTCTGCGCCGCGGCCCCAGCAGCGCACGCCGCTGTCGGGGAGCACCGCGCAGAGGTGCTCGTGCCCGCCGCCGAGGTGCGCGGCGTTGGTCACGACGATGGTGGCGGTGGGCGTCGAGACCGAGCCGGTGATCCCATTGCCGATCTGCCCGCGTCGGCCGTCACCCCAGCAGAGCACGGCGCCGTCACCGCGGCGGGCGCAGAAGGTGTCGCCCGCGGCCACGAGCTGCGCGACGTTGGTCAGCCCGCTCACGACCACAGGGGACGCGCTCGCGACCGTACCCCCGTTGCCGAGCTGCCCGTAGGCGTTCGCGCCCCAGCACTGCACGGTGCCGGCCGCGAGGCGCACGCAGGTGGAGGCGGCGCCGGTCGCGACCTCGACCGCGCCGGTCACCCCGGTCACCTCGCGGGCCAGCGTGCGGAACATCACGTCGCTGGAGCCCGTCTGCCAGAGCGCGTTCTCGCCCCAGCAGAAGACCCGCCCGTCGCGCAGCACGGCGCACGCGTGGCCGTCGCCCGCGTCGATGTCCACCACCTCGGTGAGCGCGGCGCTGCCGGTCTGCAGCACCACCTGCGGCGTGAGGATCATCGCGTTGGTCGTGCCCGTCGCGGACTGCCCGCGGTTCGAACGCCCCCAGCAGCGCGCGCCGCCCGACAAGAGCCGCGCGCAGGTGAAGTCTGCGCCCGCCGCGACCTCGATGGCGTCGGTGACGCCCGTCACCGCGACGGGCGACGTGGCGCGCGATGTGCTGTTGTTCCCGAGCTGCCCGTAGGTGTTCGCGCCCCAGCACGAGAGCGCGCCCGAGGCGCGCCGTGCGCAGGTGAACGCGCGCCCCGAGGCGAGCTGGGTGACGTCGTTGAAGGTCGAGCCGCCGGTGACCACCGCGGTGGGGCGGTCGGTGCTGCTCCCGTCGCCGAGCTGCCCGGCGGCGTTGGCGCCCCAGCAGCGCACCGTGCGGTCGCGCATCACCACGCAGGTGTGCTCGCCGTTGCCGCGCGCCGAGAGCAGCGCGCCGTCGTCGCCGCAGGTCCATGCGCCTGTGCGCTGGCACGCGCCGATGCCCGCGGTGCACGCCCCGGCGCCCGTGCGGCACACGTCGCCGCAGCGTTGGGTGCCGGCGCCGCACGGAGCCGCCACGCACGCGCCGTCGGCGCACACCTGACCCGAGGGGCACGCGCGGTTGCAGGCGCCGCAGTGCAGCGCGCTGGACCGCAGGCTGGTCTCGCAGCCGTTGGGCGCGCCGCCGTCACAGTCGCCGAAGCCCGCGGCGCAGGTGAAGTTGCACGCGCCCGCGGCGCATCCCGCGGCGCTCGCGTTGGCGGGCACGGGGCACGGCGTCGGCGTGGTGCCGAGGCCGTTGGTGGTGCACACGTCACGGGTGCCCGGGGTGGCGCTGCACGTGGCCGAGCCCGGCACGCACAGCCACATCGCGCAGCGGCCCGCGGAGCAGCTCTGCCCCGAGGCGCACGCCTGCGTCGTCTCGCTGAGCCCGTCCTGCGCGCAGATCGCGACGCTGCTGGCGTCACGGCAGCGGGTGGCGCCGGGGGCGCACACGAGGGCGCGGCAGGCGCCGCCGTCGCAGCGCTCGTTCGTGCCGCACGCCGCGTCGGTGGTGCCGAGGCCGTCGACGTTGCAGACCCGCCGCGCGCTGGAGGAGGCGCAGACCGCGCTGCCGGGCACACACACCCGCGGCACGCAGCGGCCCTCGCGGCACGACTCGCCGGTGGCGCAGCTCTCGCCGCGCGAGGTGAGCCCGTCGCTGTTGCACACCGCGCGGGTGGTCACGCCCGTGCAGGTGGCGTCGCCGGGGTTGCAGGTCCAGTCGACGCAGCGCCCTGCGGTGCACGACTGCCGCGCCGCGCAGGGCGACGCGCTCCAGCCGCCGCCGTCGGGCGCGCAGGTCTCCAAGGAGCCGTCCATCGCGCAGCGGGTGGCGGCGGGCGTGCAGACGACGGCCTGGCAGCGCCCCTCGCGGCAGGTCTGGCCGCTCGCGCAGCGCGACGACGACTCCGACGCGCCGCGGGTGTCGCAGGTGCGCTGGGTCGTGGTGTCGGCGCAGCTCGTGGCGTTCGGGGTGCAGCGCTGGCGGGTGCAGATGAAGTCCGGCGCGCAGAACTGGCCCGCGGCGCAGTCGTTGTCACCCGCGCAGTCCACGCACTGCATCAGCGTCTGGTTGCACACCAGGTTGAGGTCGGAGCACTCGCGGCTGGAGCGGCAGGTGCGTGGCGCGGGCGCGCAGCCGTTGCGGCGACACACCTGCCCGCTGGGGCAGTCGAGGTCGCGGTCACAGTCGACGCAGACGCCCAGCGAGGTGCTGCAGAGCTGACCCGGGCACATTCGCGAGGTGGTGCACGACACCGGGGCGACGCACACGCGACCGAGGCATCGAGTGCCCGGCGCGCACTCCTCGTCGACGGTGCACGCCGACGCGCCGCCGTCGCCCGTCACCGGCACATCTCCCTGGGGGGGCACGTCGGTCACCACGGGCACGTCGACGGCGGTGGGGACATCGCCCGGCGTGGGCGCATCGAGCCCGGGCGGCACGTCGTCGCCCACCGCAGGCACATCGGGATTGCCCGGGACGTCACCCGGGGAGGGCGTGTCGGTGGCGGGGGCGTCGGAGCCGGGGGCGCCGAGGTCCGCGGTGGGGACGTCGGCGGAGGCGTCAAGCGGGGGCAAATTGACCGAAGCAACCGGGGTGCACGCCGCGAGCGCGAGGCTCGCCAGGGTCGCGCGAAGGAGGGTCTGGCGCATGATGGCCGCGACTCTAGCAGCGCCCTTCACAGAGGGTAGGAAGTGGCCTCGATCGCGGTGTCAGGGTACGCCCCCCGTGCGACGACGCTTGACGTCCCGCGGGTTCTCTCTTGTAGGCTCCGCGGTTCCGACACGGGTGATCACCGCGGCGAACGCGCCGGGGCTCATTGGCGCCGTGCGGAGGGAGCCACGCGATGACGATGACCGAGGCGCCGCAAGGGCGACTGGAGTCCCGCCTGCCCGAGTCCAAGCCGCAGTACTCGCCCGGAGAGGCGCACGCGGAGGCCGAGCGGTGCCTGTTCTGCACCGACGCCCCGTGCGTGACGGCGTGCCCCACGGAGATCGACATCCCGGGCTTCATCCGACAGATCGCCACGGGCGACACGCTCGGCGCCGCGCGAACGATCTTCACGCAGAACATCCTCGGGTACTCCTGCGCGCGGGTCTGCCCGGTGGAGGTCCTCTGCGTGGGCGCGTGTGTCTACAACCCCTGGCACAAGCCCCCGATCCAGATCGGCCGACTGCAGCGCTTCGCCACCGAGGCGACGCTCGACGCCGAGGCCCGGGGTGGCCCGAAGGCGCTGCGCCCCAAGGGGATGGTCGCCACCGCGCGCAAGGTCGCCCTGCTCGGCGCGGGCCCGGCCTCGCTCGCCTGCGCGGCCTACCTCGCGCTCGAGGGTCACCGCCCGGTGATCTTCGAGAAGCGCGCGCTGCCCGGCGGGCTCAACACCACGGGCATCGCCCCGTACAAGATCCAGACCGAAGACGCCCTGCGCGAGGTCGACTACGTGCGCTCCCTCGGGGTGGAGATCCGCTGCGGGGTCGAGGCCGGGGTCGATGTCTCCGTCGCCTCGCTGCGTGATGAGTACGACGCGGTGTTCCTGGGCCTGGGCCTCGGCGCCGACACCCGTCTGGGGGTGCCGGGCGAAGACGGTCCCGGCGTGTGGGGTGCTACGGCGTTCATCGAGGCGATGAAGAACACCTCGGGCTTCGCGCTCCCCACCGAGCGCAAGGCGTTGGTGGTGGGCGGTGGCAACACGGCCATCGACGTGGCGCGGGAGCTCACGCAGCTCGGCGTCGGTGAGGTCGCGATGGTCTACCGCCGCGGCGTGGCCGACATGTCGGGCTACACCCACGAGATGGACCTCGCGCGCCGCGAGGGCGTGCTGCTGCACACGCACTGCACCCCGGTGGCGGTGCTGCGCGACGCGGCGGGCGCGGTGACCGGGCTGCGCGTGCGCCGGGCCGACGGCCGCGAGGACGATCTCGCGACAGACCTCATCGTGCTCGCCATCGGGCAGCAGAAGCTCCGCGCGCTGGCCGCGGAGTTCACGGGCGTGTCGCTCGACCGCCGCGGGTGCGTCGAGGTCGACGCGTCCACGCGTCGCACGGGCAACGCGAAGGTCTACGCGGGCGGCGACTGCATCAACGGCGGCAAAGAAGTGGTGAACGCGGTGGCCGACGGGCGCGAAGCCGCGCGGGCGATGCTGCGCGCCTGGTCCAACGAGGGAACGACCCATGGCTGACCTCTCCATCGACATGTGCGGGATCAAGAGCCCGAACCCCTTCTGGCTCGCCTCGGCCCCGCCGGCGAACACCGGCGATCAGGTGATGCGCGCCTTCGACGCGGGCTGGGGCGGCGCGGTCTGGAAGACCCTGGGCAACCCCATCGTGAACGTCTCGTCGCGCTTCGGCGGCGTCGACTTCGCGGGTCGGCGGATCATGGGCTTCAACAACATCGAGCTCATCACCGACCGACCGCTGGAGGTGAACCTCCGCGAGATCGCCGAGGTGAAGAAGCGCTACCCCAAGCACGCGGTCATCGTGTCGCTGATGGTGGAGAGCAAGGAGGAGTGGCGCGAGATCATCCGCCGCTCCGAAGACACCGGCTGCGACGGGCTGGAGCTGAACTTCGGCTGCCCCCACGGGATGTGCGAGCGCGGCATGGGCAGCGCCGTGGGCCAGGAGCCCCGGGTGCTCACCGAGATCACCTCGTGGGTGAAGGAGTACGCGCGCACCCCGGTGCTCGTGAAGCTCACGCCCAACATCGGCGACATTCTCGAACCCGGGTACGCCGCCCTCGACGGCAACTGCGACGGGCTGTCGCTCATCAACACCATCAAGTCCATCGTGGGCGTGGACCTCGACCGCATGGTCCCCCTGCCCCGCGTGGGCGGCGGATCGACCAACGGCGGTTACTGCGGCCCCGCGGTGAAGCCCATCGCGCTGCACATGATCGCGCAGCTCGCGCGCGACCCGAAGACCGGGCGGCTGCCCATCTCGGGCATCGGCGGGATCTCCAACTGGCGCGACGCCGCGGAGTTCATCGCCCTGGGCTCCACCAGCGTGCAGGTGTGCACCGCGGTGATGCACCACGGGTTTCGCATCGTCGAGGACATGATCGCCGGGCTCTCGAACTTCCTCGACGAGCGGGGCATGACCCTCGATCAGCTCCGGGGCAGCGCGGTGCCCGCGTACAAGGAGTGGGGCGAGCTCGACCTGAACTACAAGGTCGTGGCGGCGATCAACCCCGACCTCTGCATCGGCTGTCAGAAGTGCGTGGCGGCGTGCCAGGACGGCGCGCACCAGTGCATCTTCACCGGCCCCGACGACCGCCCGCGCCCGCCCCACGCGCACGCCGTGGGGATGGCGAAGGCCCCCGCGCCGCAGGTGATCGGCAAGCTCGCGGGCGACCGCGTGCCGTGGATCGACGAGCCCGAGTGCGTGGGCTGCAACCTCTGCGCGCTGGTGTGCCCGGTGGAGGGCTGCATCACCATGCGCGAGGAGCCCAGCGACCTCGGCGTCGACACCTGGCACGACCGCATGAACACCGGCCGCGACAAGGTCCCCGGCGGGATCTTCGAGTAGTCCTCCCCGCGATCCGTCGCCCGCCCCTTGGTCGAAGCCTGCGGCGGGAACAGCCGGATCGCGCCGTGACCCCACCACCCCTCACCGTGAAGCCCCGCGGCGCGACCGTGGGAAATCGCCGTGTGCGCCCCAGGGCGCTCCGGGGCGCCCGAGGCGTACCTCCGTGGCTCAGCCAGGGACGGGCGTGGGCGCGGGCGGGTCCACCGGCGCGGGCGCCACGCGCCGCCGGGTGGACGAGAAGTACCGCCGTGTCGCGAGGGGACGCAGGGCGGGCACGTCGCCGCGGCGCCCCGTGGGGAAGAGCCCCATGAGCTCCTCCATCAGCGTGAGGATCGCGCCGTCTTCGCGGTCGATCTCCGCCTGGGAGACACCCTCGCGGCGGTTCGCGCCCGAGACCCCGTCGAGGCTCTGCTCGACCTGTGTGGCGAGTTGGGTGAGCTCCTTCGCGACGGCCGCGCTCAACCCGCGCCCCACCGCGCGCACCCGCACCGGCGACCCCGCCGCGACGGCGTCGTCCACAAGGCGCGCCAGCGACCGCAGCGCCCCGGCCAGCGCGGCCTCGCCCGGCTGGCCCGAGAGCCCTCCGACCTGCGCCCGACGCGTCGGGTCGGTCAGCGTCGCCCCCGCCAACGCCGCGAGGACCTCGCCGTAGCGCGCGCGAGAGGCCAACACGCTCGCGTCGAGGATCGCCTCCGCCGCCGACCGTCGGAGCTTCTGCGTGGAGACGCCTGTCTCGGCGCGCGCCACCAGACCCCGGAGGCTCCGCACCCGCGCCGCGAAGACCCGCGCCAGGCCCGGTGAATACCCCAGGACCACGGGGGCGCCCTCACGCCGCGCGAAGTCGTGGAGCTGACCCAGCCAGCGCTGCGCGTCGGTGAGGATCCGCGCGCTCGCGATCTCGCTCCCCATGCGCTGATGCCCCTCGGTGACGGCGAGGTCGTAGACCGCGCGCTCCTCGTCGGAGGGGGATGGGAAGGCCGCGTCGAGCTGCGTCCAGGTGTACTTCGGCGCCTCGTCGAGGCCCTGCGGAGCCGGGGTCGGAGTGATGGGGGTGTTCGGGGGGGACTTCTTCGCTTTCGCCATGCGTCCCACCGTACCGACGTCCCTGGAGCGGCTCAAGCCTCCCGGGAGAACACTTTTCGCCGGAGGGTGTGGGTCAGGGTGCGACGGCCACGGGCATCGTTCGAAGGTAGTCGGCGAGCAAGGGGGCGTCAGAATCAAGCTGGGAGAGGGCGCTCACAGGATCCATCCCGTTCTTCACCTCACGCTCGTAGCGGTCGAGGAAGTGTTGTCGGAGGCGCTTCGCGACCCTTCCTTTCGAGAGACCGAGGGTCTTGATCGTGAACGCCGCGCGGCCCCTCTCCGCGGGCGGACAAGCCTCGGTGATCGTGAGTTCGAGCGCCCCGTCGAGCGCAAACCACCCCTCGCCCACCTCGTAGGGGTCGAGCACCGCCTCGTCGAGGTTGCCCTTGCGGCTGTTTACACTCGCGTCCCCGTAACGGAGGTTGCTCCATTCGTACGCCAGCGGTCGTTGCGCGCGACGGCGTGCGGGATCGGGGTGGTGTTTGCTGAGGTAGTGATCGACCTGCGCATCAGCAGGGATCCGTACTTTCTGCAGTGTGGACTTG
>JBILLI010000257.1:0-9614 GCA_044376155.1 Polyangiales bacterium | reverse complement strand
GATCTGCTCCTTCGAGAGGGCCTCGATCTCGCTCTCCACCCGCAGCTTCAGCCGCCCGATGGGGATCACGTTGGACGGCCCCGCCACGCCCCCCTCGCGCCAGCGCACCCAGCGGCCCGTCGCGGCCCGGGGAAACACCCGCTCCAACGCCGCCACCTTGAGCCGGTCTGAACGGCAGATCGGGCAGTGGAGCTTTCGCGGCTCGGCACCCTTTCGCGCGTAGAGAACCGTCATCTCCAGGCAGCTCAGGTCAAAGCCGCAATTTTCGCAGTGGTTCTCTCGCTCCATCACACCCGCTCCCGGCGCCGCGGCGCGGATCGTACCAGCGTGCGCGCCCGCGTCGACAGCGATCCGTCAGCGGGCGTCGGGGTGGGGCGCGTCGTAGAGCCGCAGGATCTCTTCCCCCGCGCGGAGCTCTCCGGCGCTGCGGTACCGCCGAGCGAGGTCCAGCCGCAGGTAGGTCTTGTCGGCGTCGAGGAGGGCGAAGCTCGTCGACACGCACACCTGCTCGTCGCCGATGACCTCGATGCCCTCGCGCACCACGTCGTGACCGAAGACCACGAAGGCGTTCGGCTGCCCGTCGAGCGACGTCGCCCGTAGCAGCGCCCGCGCCTGCAGCTCCGACGCCGAGCGGGACCACAGCAGCGACCCCACGGTGCCCGCGTCGTGCATCGCCCAGAGGGGGATTTGCTCGTGCCCGTCGTAGCTCAGGGACTCAAACGCCGCGAGGTCGCGCTCGGTGCTCCGCGGCGCGCCGTGCGTGAGCACCACCCCGCAGCGGCCCACGGCGAGCAGGGGCCAGCTGCGAAGGAACGCATGAACGCGCCCGCGGTTCTCGCCCAGGGCCTCGTCGAGCACCGCCGCCTCGTCGGGGTAGAACTTCGGCACCACCGGTCCGCCGATGTGCGCGTGCTCGTGGTTCCCGAGGATCGCGAACGCGCTGGCGGTGCGGGAGAACTCCTCGAAGTCCAGAATGAGCTCGGCGGAGCGGTCGAAGTACGGGGTGCCGAGGTGCGAGGGCCACGCGCCGGGCTCGTGGAACTCGGGCGAGGGTCCGTGCACGAGGTCGCCCAGAAACACCAGGGTGCAGCGACGGCCCGCCGCGAGCTCGCGGTCGTAGAGGTCCTTCATGCGCTCGTAGTCGTCGCGGTTGCCCTGAAGGTCGGTGCACAGCAGCAGCACCCCCTCGTCAGGCAGCCGCGCCGCCTTGCGGCCCCACACCGCGTCGCCCAACGCCCGACGCTCGCCCCGCTCAAACGAGCCGGAGCGCTCGGCGCTGGGGCCCGGACGCTGGGATGCAATCGCCATGGCTCGAAGAACCCTCGCCCCGAGTCTTCGCACCGACCCCGGGGGATCGCAAGCGCACCCGCGCCCGTGGGACATTCCCCGCCGTGAGCGATTCCCCCCCGGAGTGCCTCCGCTGTGGCGCCTGCTGCTTCAATGACAACCCCACCGCCCTGCGGGTCACCGGCGACGACCGTGAGCGCCTGGGCGACGCCCTCGCCGACACCTTCACGCATTTCGTAGGGCATCGCTGCTACCTCCGCGTGGTCGATGACCACTGCGCCGCCCTCCAGGTGCGCCCCGATGGCAGCTTCGTCTGCGCCCTCTACGAGCACCGCCCGCAGGTGTGCCGCGACCTCGCCCGCGGCTCCGCGGCTTGCAACGGCGAGCGCTGGGAGAAGGTCCACCGCACCGTCGACGCGCTGCGCCGGGTGCGCGCGTCAGGGCTGTGACAGGGCCTCGAGGTCACCAGTCGCCGCGAGCAGCTGCGCCCGCGCGGTGAGCGCGTTGAGCCGCGCGCGCACCACCGAGACCCGCGCCGCCGCGTCGGCCGCCTGCGCGTCCACCAGCTCCAGGAGCTGCGCCGCGCCCGCCTCGTAGCGCCCGACGGCCTGGGTGAGGTTCGCCGTCGCGACCTCCGCGAGGCGCTCGGCTTGCGCCAGCGTCGCCTGCGCGGCCCGCGCCGAGACCGCAGCCTGCACCGCCGCGGTGCGCACCTGCAGGGTCTGCGTCTCGAGGTTGCGCCGCGCGACCTGCACGTTGGCCTCGGCCACCCCCACGCTCGCCCGAACGTTTGCGTCGAAGAGGGGCCACGAGAGCGCCACGCCCGCCCCCGCGGTCTGCGAGACGCCGCCCAGGCCGTTGCCATCCAGCACCTCGCTGAGGCTCGCGCCCACGTTCGCCGACGCGCTCAGCGTGGGCAGCCGCCCCGCACGCGCGGTGTCGAGCTGCGCCACGGCCTGCGCGAGTCGGTGCCTCGCCGCGGTGAACTCCGGCCGCATCGCGATGGCCCGCCGCGCCGCGCTCGCGGGGTCCAGGGGCGACGAGAACACCCCCTCGGGCGCGGGCGAGACCCGCACCTCGCGCAGGGGATCGACCCCCAGCGCCGCCGCCAGCGACGCGAGGTTGCTCGCCGCGCGCTCGGCCGCCGCCGCGCGATCGAGCCGCGCCGACTCCAGGTTGAGCTGCGCCCGCACCGCCTCGATCGTCGGCCTCGAGCCCGTCGCGACCAGCCCCTCGGCGATGCGCACGTGCGCCTCACGCTGCGTCACCGTCGCGTCGAGCGAGGCGAGGTTCTCGCGATCGTTGAGCACCGTGAGGTACGCCACCGCGGCCGCGCTGAGGCTCTGCAGCCGCGCCGCGCGGGCGTCTTCGCGCGCGGCGTCGGCCCCGGCCTCAGCCCCTCGCACGGCCCCCGCGGTGCGGCCGAAATCGTACAGGGTCATCCTCGCCGAGGCCGTCGCGTCGACCGAGAGCGCCGACGCGCGGAGGCGCGACGGGCCCAAGCCCGCGACGAAGCTCGGTCGGTCGCTGTACGAGAACTGCGGCGAGGTCGAGAGGGTCACCGAGGGCAGGTACGCCGCCCGCGCGGAGTTCACCTGCAGGCTCGCGGCCTCCACCCGCGCGAGGGCCGCGACCACCGCGGGCGGGTCGACCCACGCGCGCCGCAGGGCGTCTTGCAGCGAGACCTCCACCGGCGCAGAGGCAGTGTCGGTCTGCGCGAACGCGGGCCCGGCGAAGGCGAGGAACGCGAGACTCAGCGAAAACGGTGGGCGGGGCACGGTCGAGGAGGTATGCCAGATACTTGACCAGAATGCTGGCGCGTGTCGAAACCCGCGCGTGAAGCGCGCGCTCCTCTGGGCCTTTGCACTCGCCGCGGCCGTCGCGCCCATCGGGGCGCTCGCGGTGCAGCACCGCGACACGCAGCAGGCCGACGCGGCCATGCGCGACGCCCTCGACGCGCTGTCGGCCAACCTCGATGTCGCGCCCACGCCGGAGCGCCTCGACGCCGCGCGTGCGGCCCGGGGCTTCGACCGCGCGCGGGGCGCCGGGGGCGACGAGTCGCGCGCGCGCCTCGCCACCGCGCTCTGGCACGTCGCACGGGGCTACGGCGACCTCGGGCGCGGGGAGCTGGTGCTCGCGGCGCAGTCGGCCGCCACCGCGCTCCGCGAGGCGCCCGACAACCCCCACGCGAAGCTCTTCGCGGGCGTGGTCGCCCTGCGCCGCGGGGACGCGGGTCGCGCCGAGTCGCTGCTCACCACCGTGCACCAGGACGCCACCGCGCCCGCGTCCGTGAGACTGCGCGCTGGCATTCACCACCTCGACGTGTTGCTCGACGCGCGCCGCGGTCACCCCGCGCTCTCCCTCGCCGAGGAGCTCGCCCGCGCCCACGCCGACGAACCCGCCGTGCTCAACCGCCTCGGCCTCGCGCGGCTCTCGGTGGGCGACCTCGACGGCGCCACGGCGGCCCTGCGTCGCGCGGCCGAGCGAGCGCCCGAAGATCCCTCGCCGCGCATCAACCTCGCCGAGGTCGCGCGGCAGCGGGGCGACCTGCCCGTGGCCCGGGCGCACCTCGAGCGCGCGATCGCGCTGCGGGAGGGAGACGGCGAGGCGTGGCTGGCCTACGGCATCGTCCTCGCGGCGCAGGGAGGCGCGCATCGGGTCGCGGCGCGCACGGCGATCCTGCGGGCGGCGCGGCTGCTGCCCGACAACGCGGGCCCGTGGGTCGCGCAGGGCAACCTCGACCTCGAGGAGTCGCGCTGGACCGAGGCCGCGACGAGCTTTCGCGAGGCGCTGCAGCGAGACGCGCACCAGGTCACGGCGCGCACGAACCTCGGCGTCGCCCTCGCGCGGGCGGGAGACCGTCGCGGCGCGCTGGTGGCGTTCACCGAGGCCACGCAGCGCGCGCCCAACGCGGGCGAGGCGTGGAACGGTCTCGGCGCGATGCACCTCGCCGCGGGGGAGCTCCTCACCGCGGTGGATCCGTTGCAGCGCGCGATGGTGCTGCTCCCCGACGACGCGAACCCCGCGATGAACCTCGGGGTGGTGATGGAGCGTATGGAGCGCTGGGACGAAGCCGCCCGCGCCTACCGCGAGGCCCTGCGCCGCGCGCCGGGACACCCGCAGGCGACGGAGCGTCTCGGGCGTCTTCAGCCCGCGACGCGTCGGGGGGTCACTCGGGCAGCGAGGCCGGCTGCGTCGGAATGAGCGCGTCTTCGGGCGCGGGGATCTCGACGTCGTTCGCCGCCCCGGGGGGGGGCTCCGACCGTGGCGGATCGGGGAGCAGCGACGGGCGCGGGGTCTCGGCGCGGCCCGCGTCGAGCAGCGCGTCGCGAATGGGCACGCGGTACTGCTCGGTGGTGAGCGCCATGTGGCTCAGCGCCGTCTCGATCTCCCTGCGCTGCAACGACTCCGTGGGGAGCTCGGCGCGCAGACAGAGGTCGCCCTCCTCATCGAGGGCGAACTTCACCAGGGTGAGGTTGTGGTTCACCGCGAGGATGCGACCGAGGAACCTCTGCGGGTAGCGCCCCTTGCCCCACGGGTCGGTAGAGCCCGGGGCGAGAAAGGGCAGCACGGCCATGTAGAGCCAGGCCCCCGCGTGGCGCACCACCATGCGCGCGTCTCCCGCGGCGGTGTTGAGCGTCACGCGCCACGTGCGGTCGTCCACCGCCCGAGGGGTCCAACCCCGTTCCCGAAGGATCTTCGGAATCTCCTCTGCCCCGACGGAAGCCATCGGGACGCATGGCAACCCTGATTGGCGTCCCGCGTCAAGGGTGACGCGCGGGTCACTCGTCGAGGGGGTCGGGCACCGACTGCGCGAGCCGCTCCACCTCGGCGCGCAGCTTCGGGTCGCTGAGCAGCTTTCGGATCAGCGCCATGAAGCGCTCATCGCCCAGGAGTTGCCACACCGTGGTGGCCTTCTTCGGCGCGCGCTTCGGGGGGTTCTCCTTCAGCGCCGCCATCGCGCTGACCGCGGATTTGGTCGGGAACAGCTCCCCGCGCTCCCAACCCCGCACCGTGTCGACCTCCTGCTCCAGGGCCTCGGCGAGGTCCCGTTGGGTGAAGGAAAGCGTCTTGCGCAGCGCCTTGATCTCGTCGGGGGTCATGGATTGCGCGTACCATTAGCCCGGTTCTCGAGCGCCCGCGAGGCGCTCGCTGGAGGAGCGATGGAGGTCCGCGCGCAGCTGCTGATCGTCGGGGTGGTGGCCGCGGGCTGGGCCGGCGGCAGTGCCGTCACGGTGCGTCCGGTGCTGCGCAACGCCGCCGAGGCCGAGCGCCTCTCCCTCGCGCGGCTGGAGGAGCGCGTCGCGCGCCGCCCCGACGACGTGGTCGCCACCCGGGTGCTGCTCCGTCGGTACCTCGACCACCGCATGAACCGCATCGCGCGTGACACCTTTCGCCGCGCGCCCTCGCCGGTGCAACGAGACGGGGCGGTGTGCCTCTTCGCCGCCCGCGCCGAGGAGGCCCTGGGCAACGTCGCGGTGGCCAACGCCCTGGTGAACGGCGCGGTGGGGCGCTGCGAGGTGATCCCCGCGGCGCTCGCTGAGGCCGCGGGCTGCGACGTGCGCACGCTCGCCGAGCTCTCGATGGAGGGCGCCGCCCTCGACCGCATGGCCCAGTGGAACATCTCCCCCGTCTCCGACCCGCAGCGTGCCTCCCTCGCGCACGAACTCTCCACCCGCCGCGTGCGGATCATGGCCCGAGGCTTCTGAGTCAGAACGGCGTGTCGGCGTCGGGCGGGGCGACGAAGCCCCAGAACGCCGAGACCTCCTCCAGCGAGCGACAGCGCGAGGCCGGGGGCAACGCGTCGAGCAGGGTCGCGCCGTAGCGCCGCGTGAGCAGCCGCCGGTCGAGGATCGCCACGATGCCCGCGTCGGCCCGCGTGCGAATCAGCCGCCCGAAGCCCTGCTTGAGCGACAGCGCCGCCGCGGGGAGCTGATAACTCTCGAAGGGGCGTTGGCCCTGCTGCGTGAGCCGGGCGATGCGCGCGGCGGTGACCGGGTCGTTGGGCGCATCGAAGGGGAGCTTGTCCATGATGACCAGTCGCAGCGCGTGGCCGGGCACGTCGACGCCCTCCCAGAAGCTCGCGGTGGCGAAGAGCACCGCGTCGCCCGCCGCACGAAAGCGGTCGAGGAGCACGCGCTTCGGAGACTCTCCCTGCATCCACGTGGGGTAGGGCCACGCGCCCCGCAACAAGTCCCGCAGGGTCTTCATCATGCGCACCGAGGTGCACAACACAAAGGCTCCGCCTCGGGTGATCGCCACGAGCTTGCGGATCTCGTCGCACGCCGCCTCGGGGTACGCCGGGCTCTGCGGCTCGGGCAGGTGCGGCGGCACGTAGAGCGCGGCCTGCGAGGGATAGTCGAAGGGCGAGGGGAGGGCGAGGGACGCGGCCTCCTCGGGCGCCCCGAGGCGCTGACGAATGAACGAGAAATCGCCGCCCGCGCTGAGCGTCGCCGAGGTCATCACCACCGCGCCCCGCCGCCCCCACAGCCGCTCCGCAAGCAACGGACCGATCTCCACGGGCGACGCCCCCACCGCCCCGCCGCCGCGCGCCTCGGTCTCTGAGAAGGCCACGTGGGTGTCGTGCTCGCGGTCGATGAGCGTGCGCACTGACTCGGTGAGCGTCGCCGTGCGCCGCGCGACGCTGAGCAGCACGTCGTCGGTGCCCACGAAGTCCCGCACGTGCCCGGCGAGCTCGTCGAGGCCCTCCAGCAATTGCTCCGCGCCGCGCAGAAACTCTCCCTCCATCTCCGCGCGCCCGAGCAGCGTGCGCCCGCTGCGCCGGGGGAGCGACGCGAAGAGGGTCATCGCGCCCTGGGTGATGGACATGAGCGTGCGGGTCACGGCGTTGTGCCGCGAGCGGTCGACGAAGAAGCCCGCGGCGTTGAGCGCGCGGTCGGCGTCGCGGGTGAGCGTGTCGACGCGGGCGCGGGTGATGCGCACGCCGAAGAAATCCGTGGCGACGTCTTCGAGCGCGTGGGCCTCGTCGAAGATCACGGCGTCGTACTCGGGCAGCGCGCCCGCGCCGGAGTGGCCGCTGCGCAGGGTGAGGTCGGCGAAGAACAGATGGTGGTTCGTGACGATGATCTGCGAGCGCTCGGCCGCGCGGCGCATGCGGGTCACGAAGCACTGGTCGTAGAAGCGGCACTTGGGCCCGATGCGGGTCTCCGACGACGACACCACCTCGCGCCACACGGGCGCGTCGTCGGCCACGCCGTCGAGCTCCGCGCGGTCGCCCGTCTCGGTGCGCTCGACCCACTCGAGCACGCGGTCGAGGCCATACTCGGGCGCGGCGATGCCGGTCACCACCTGCTGGCGGTACTCCTCCAGGCGACGGCGGCAGACGTAGTTCGAGAGGCCCTTCACCAGGGTCACGTCGGGGTGAAAGCCCATGCGACGGACCGTGGGGATGTCCTTCTCCACGAGCTGCTCGCCCAGGGCCTTGGTCGCCGTGGAGATCACCACTCGCAGCGACGAGCTCGCCGCGGGGACGAGGTACGCGAGGGATTTGCCTGTGCCCGTGCCCGCTTCGACGAGCAGCCCCGTGCCCTCGTCGAGGCTGCGCGCCACCGCGTCGGCCATCACGAGCTGCTCCTCGCGGACCTCATATCCGGGCAGCACGCGCGCGAGCGCGCCCGCATCACCCAGGACCTCTCGCGCGCTCCTCGACATCGCCGCGGTCTACCACAGTCGACACGCCAGAAGCTTCGCGCCCCACGGCGGGTGGACGTAGACTGTCCCCGTGCGATTCCTGGCGGCGAGCGTGGTGCTGTTGCTCGGGTGTCGGGGGGCGCCGCGGTCTCTCCCTGACGCCGGGGTTGCGCCCGCGCCCGTCGCGCGCCCCGCGGAGGTCCTCGCGTGGGCCGACGCGCCGTCGTGGGAGACGGTGCTTCCGGGGCTCCGCGCCGCGGGTCTCGTGGGCCCCACCACTGCGCTCGCAGCCCTGCGCACGCTCGGCTTCGACGCGCGCCTCGCGGCCTCGCTGGACCCCGCCGTCGGCGCCAACCTCGCGTGGACCGCGGGGGGATGGGTGATCTCTCTGCCCCTGCGCAGCGCCGCCGCGCTGGATGACGTTCCTGGCCTGCGACTGCGCGAGGAAGTCTCCCTCGGCGCGTGGGTCGAGCGCGGGGGCGACGGGGGGGCGGCACGTCCGTGTGTGCTCCGCGCGGCGCCGGCGCCGAGGCTGGTGTGCGCGGGGAGCGAGACGGTCGTGCGGCAGGTGGCACCGTGGTTGGCGGCGCGATCGGGCGCGGCGGACAACACCCTTCACCTCTGGGCGCGCGACGGAGCCCTGGGTCCGCTGATGGTGACCGCGGTGACGGCGCTGAGCACCTGGCTCGCGGACGAGGCCGCGCGCGCCCGCGCAACACAGGGCCCCCCCACGCAGGGAGACCCCGAGGTGCTCATCGAGGCGCTCCGTGGGGCGGGGGCGCGCTGGGGAGAAGCGGCCGCTGCGCTGCGCGGCGTGCATGCGACCGTTCGCCCGGTCGACGACGGCCTGCGGGTGGAGCTCGAAGCCTCGCGCGCTGCGCGTGCCGGGCGCACGACGGGCGAGGCGCTGCGTCTGGAGGTCCCGCGGCGCGGGGTAGCGTGGGCGTGGCGTGGCGGCGCAGACGACCTTCGCTCCGCCGTCGACGACCTCACCGACCTGACCCTCCGGGTTCTCGGCGGGCGCACGACGCACGGTCTGCGGATCCGGGCCGACCTCGCGCGATGGTCTCCGCGCGTGGGCGACACGGCCGCGGGCAGCGTCGCGTGGGAGCGCGCGGGCGCGTCGCTCTCGCTGCGGGTGGGGATGCGCGACGCGATGGCCGCGGGTGACGTCGCCCGAGAGCTCCAGGGCAGCCCGTGGTGGGTGCCGCGTGAGAGCGTCGCGCGGGCCGACGGCGCGTTGCTGCGCGTGGAGCGAGGGACGGCCGAGCGCGCGGAGGTGGCGGTGCAGGGAGACGCCTTCGCGGCCGCGGTGTTTCGGCTCGGCGAAGAGGTGCGCGAGGGATGCACCGCGCAGGTGTGGCGCCGCGGCGCGCGGGTGGGCGTGCGGGTCTTTCTCGGGGCCGCGTGGGTGCGCCTCGCGGACGATGAACGAGACCGTTGACAGCCCTGGCGGGGATCGCTAGAACGCGACTCCCCAACGACGCCCAGATAGCTCAGTTGGTAGAGCAGGGGACTGAAAATCCCCGTGTCGGCGGTTCAATTCCGTCTCTGGGCACCCGAGAAACCCGCTGTTTCCTGCGGGATTCGTGAAGCTCTGCGTTGTCCGACGAGACTGCGCGCGATCCATACAAAGGTCGCGTGTGTCGTAACCGCTTGGGACGCAGCGTTTTTGG
>JBILLI010000256.1:0-9615 GCA_044376155.1 Polyangiales bacterium | reverse complement strand
CGCGGCCCGCGCGGCCCGAGAGACCCGCGGCGCCGACGACGCCACGCGCGCGTGGACCGCCCTGGGCGACGTGCTCCGCGCGTGGTGCGAGGTCACCGACGGGCTGCGCCGCCTGGACCTCGCGCGCCCTGCGGTGTTGGCCCTCGCGCGCATCACCGACGACCTCGCGCCGGTGGGCCCGGAGGGGGTGCGCGATCACCTGCGCCCGCGCGAGCCCGTGCGCGCCATCGCCGCCCGCGATGCGCTCTACGACGCCGCCCGGGGCGTGCTCGAGGTCGGCGAGGACCTTCTGCGACGTCGCGGGGTGCTCGCGCAGGAGCGCTACGGCGACGACCGGTACGAGGAGTCGCAGGTGTATCTGGCCGAGGTCGACGCGACGCTGGCGCCGCGGCGCGCGACGTTGCAGGGTCTCACCCGCGCGCTCTCGTCGCGCGTGGGATGAAGGGACGGCGGCATGAGCAGGGCGTACTCGGTGAAGCAGGTGCAGGCCACGGCGAAGGTCCAGGGCTCCGACGCCCTCGCGCTCTCGCTGTGCCTGCTCGACATCCTCGACGCGGGCGAGATGGCCGCGCTGCTGCGCGAGGAGCTCGCCGCCGCGGGGTGGGTCGCGAACGCGGAGGGCGCGCTGCACACGACCCTCGAGAACGGCGCCGAGGTCACGCTCTCTGACGACGCCACCGAGGTGGTCGCCCGCCTCGCGCACACCCGTGAGGCCGCGGCCCTCGGGGTCGACCGCGAGTCCGCCGAGGAGGCCCTCGTCGCGGTGCGCGCGCGCGAGGCGTCGCGGGCCGCGGCGCGGGCGGCGCAAGAGCTCGACGCGGTGGAGCCCGGCCTGCGCGCCGCCGTGGGCGAGGTGGTGCAGCGGGTGTACGTGCGGGCGCTGAAGCTCCGCGCGGCGCGCATGGGCGCGGTCGAGAGCGTCGACGAGCGCGTGGGCGAAGACGGCGAGCTCGAACTCACCATCAAGGTGCGGGTGTAGTCAGAACGCGAGCACCGCGGCCTCGCCGTGGCGGCGGATGAGACCGTCGACGTACACGAGCAGCGCGTCGCGGCGGCGCAGGAGGGAGCGGCGCTGCGCCTCGGTGAGCGGCGGGTGCGCGGGGTCGCCGTCGAGGGCCATCTCCTCGCGGATCGACGCGTCGGTGAGGGCCCGCGCGCGCGCAATGACGCTCGCCGAGAAGCGCTGCGAGCGGCGCAGCCAGGCCATGCCGTTCTGCATGAGCCCGAGCACGAAGGGCTCCTCGAAGGCGCCGTTGTTGTCGCGGTAGATCAGGTGGCCCGCGGCGTCCATGGGCACGTTGGCGCCGCTCCAGCGGTCCCAGTTGCCCGTAAGGAAATCAAACACCAGCAGGGTCGAGATCTCCTCGGCGCGGGCGCGCTGGTCGGCGGGCACCTCGCGGCCCTGGCGCAGCCACGACGACCACCGCTCGATCTCCCGCGGTCGGTCGATGAGCGAGTCGCGCAGCACGGGCACCCAGTAGATCGCCGCGCCGCGCACCGTGAGGTCGCGCTCGGCGATGACCGGGCTGGTGGGCGCGAGGTGCAGCGCTGAGCGCGGAACACTCCGCGACACCGCGGGGGGCACGCGCGAGAGCCCGAGCATGCGGTTCAAGCGGTACGCGGCGATCTCCGCGCGGTAGGTCTCGCCGTGGGTGCTCGTGCGGGGCTTCCACGCGGCGTCGATGTCGCCCGCGAGGCGGAGGTGGAAGTTCACGCTGGTGCTGCCCACGTTCTGCCGCCCGACGATGCGACCCGTGCGGATCGCGTCGAGGATGCGGTCCTCGGGAAGACCTCCGAAGGTGCGCGGGGCCTCCCCCGCGTCAGGGGCCTGCGGCGCGGGCTGCGCGAACGCGGGCGCGGAGGAGAGCAACAGCGCGAGGGCGAGTCGGTACGGGCGCAGCATGGCGGGCGGTCCCCGCTACCACGACCCGGCGACGGGCGCGATTCAACGCGTGTCGCAGAAGACCTGTGCGCGCTGCCCGGCGGTGACGGTCACGGTGTGCGTGCGCAGCGCGGCGCCGTTCACCCCCGCGCGGGTGCACACGATGCGGTGCGTGCCTGCGGCAATCGTGCGGTTGTAGATGGGCGTGCCGCCCACGGGCTCCTCGTCGATGCGCACCTCCCACCGCGGGACCCCGCCGATGGACAGCGTCCCCGGGGCGTCGCTGGGCAACGAGCCCACGGTCGTAGGGAGCGGCGGCAGCGCGCGCGCGTTCACCGCGGGGGGCGCGGCGACGGGCTCGGGCGTGCGGGCGCTGGGGGCCACCGGCTCGGGCGTAGGCGCGACCGGGGCCGCGGGTGGCGGTGGTGCGGCCTGGCGTTGCATCGCGACCGGCACGGTCTGGTCGCGGTCGGGCACGAGCTGGAACTCCAGCGCCTCGAAGCCCGGCGCCTCGATGCGGATGGGCAGCGAGACCGTTCCCCGGGGCACATACGCCGTGTCGGACCAGTACCGCACCCCCTGCAGCAGGAGCTGCGCCTGCGCGGGGAGGTTCGCGAAACGGATCTGCACCTGCGCGGGCGGCACCGGCGCGGCGGGGCGGGGGCGATGCACGCGCACGGCCGCGGCGCTCACCGCGAGGGCCAGCGCGACGCCCGCGGCGAAGGCCATGGCGATCAAGCGACGTCGCGGGACCGCCGTGGGGGGCGGCGGCGGCTCGGTGAGGTCGAGGCTGGGCATCCGCGGCGCGCGCGGGATCTCGGGCAGCGGGAGCTCAGACGGCGTCGCGGGCGGAGGCGCTTCGCTCTGCCACGCGCCCGGTCGCTGCGAGAGCGGGAGCGGGGCGGCGCCGCCCATGACCACCGGGCGGGCGAGGGGGGTGAGGGCCTCGCGGCGGGCCTCCTCCTCAAGCGAGACCATCCCGGGGAACACCGGCAGCTCGGAGAGGGTGTCTTTGGAGAGGATCGTGTCGAGCTCGGCGTCGGAGACGTCTTCGACGGAGTCGATCTCCATGGTGGGGTCGTGGCGTGTGCGCTTCGGGGCCGACGGCCCCTTGAGCAGCGAGGCGCGCACGCCCAGGTGCTGGTGGCTCTCGGCGTACTCCCGCAGCGCCTCGAGCATCGCCGCGGCGCTCTCGTAGCGGTCTTCGCGGTCTTTCTGGAGGCAGCGGTCGATGATGTCCGAGAGGCCCGGCTCGACGCCCAGCGACGCCGCGGGCTCGTGCGCCTCGGTGACCACCGCGAGGATCTGGTTGTTGTAGTTGTCGCCGTCGAAGGGGAGCTGCCCGGTGAGGCACTCGAACATCACCACGCCCAGCGCCCAGATGTCCGAGCGGGGGTCGATGGCGTCGCCCCGCGCCTGCTCCGGGGACATGTAATGCGGCGTGCCCACCGTGGTGTTCGACTGGGTGATCGACAGCGGGATGGACTTCTCGGGGTTGATCGCCTTGGAGATCCCGAAGTCCACGATCTTCACGTGGGTCTCGCCCGACGACTGCCGCGCGAGGAAGATGTTCTCGGGCTTGAGGTCGCGGTGCACGATGCCCTCGCGGTGGGCCGCGATGAGGGCCTGGAGCACCTGGCTCACCACCGTGAGCGCCTCGGTGGGCAGGAGCTTCTCGTACCGCATGAGGTACGTCGCGAGGTCGATGCCCGTGAGGAGTTCGAGAACGATGAACAGCGAGCCGTCGTCGGGGTCTTCGCCCGCGTCGAGCACGGCCACCACGTTGGGGTGCTTCACCTGCCCCGCGGCGTTGGCCTCGTTCATGAAACGCTTGACGTTCTCGGGGCCGATCTCGCTCTCGGGGTGCATGACCTTGATGGCCACGTGCCGGCCGGTCACCAGGTGCTCGGCCTCGTACACGATCCCCATGCCGCCGCGCCCGAGCACGCGCACGAGTCTGTAGCGACCGGCGACGGTCGTCCCGATCCTGACCTGTTCCGCCGCTGCGAGCGCCACTACGCCAGAGCCCCGTTGGGAGAGAGAGGGCGCGATCCTACTCCAGGGCTCCGGCGCCCGTCACGGCCCCTCGCGAACGTGGTACCCGATAGGGCTGTGAAGGGCCCCTCCCTGCCGCTCCTGGACGCGCGCCGCACCGCCACCACGCGCTGCACCTACTGCCCCAAGCTCTGCCGCCCGGCCTGCCCGGTGGGCACCGCCGAGGCCCGCGAGACCGCGACCCCGTGGGGCATCCTGCGGGCCCTGGGGGAGCTCACCGACCGCCCCCCCCCGGAGGATCTCGCGTCCCACGCGGCCACGGCGTGGTCGTGCACCGGCTGCGGCGGCTGCGGGACGCTCTGTCTCCTCCACAACCCCGTGACCGAGACGATCTGGGACGCCCGCCGCGACGCCCACGCCGCAGGCCTCGCGCCCCCCTCCGTGACGGCGTTTCGTGAGGGCTTCGACGCGCGACTCCGGCGATTGCCCCGCCCCGAAGGGCTCGCCGAGGTCCCCGCGGGCGACGGTCGCACGGTCTTCGTGCCGGGCTGCTCCATGGTCGCGCGGGAGACCGACGCGGTGGCGCCCGGCGCGCACGCCGTGGCCGCGCTCACCGGGGGCGCGCGGGTGCTCACCGACGTGTGTTGTGGTGCGCCGCTGCTCGACGCGGGCGACGAGGAGGGCTTTCTCCGCGCGGCCCGGCGCTTTCTCGACGCGGTGGGCGACGCCGAAGACCTGGTGCTCGCCGACGCGGGCTGCGCCCACACCCTGCGCACGGCCTACGCGCAGCGGGGATTGTTCCCCGCGCGATGGCGCCGCGCGGAGCACGTCAGCGAGCTGGCCTCGCGCAAGCTCCACCGCCTGCGGGCCGTGGGCGACCCGCGCGCGGTGATCGTGCACGACGCGTGTCGGTTGGGGCGCGGACTCGGGGTCTACGACGCCCCTCGCGCGGTGCTCCACGCGCTGCTCGGTGCGCCGCCGCGTGAGCTCCCCGAGCACCATGACCACGGTCGCTGCAGCGGTGGCGGTGGGCTCTACCCGGTGACGAACCCCGCGGGCGCCACGGCGGTCGCGCAGGACCTCGCGACCCTCGCGCGCGAGGTCGCGGGGGATGACCCCGCGGTGGTGGTCACGTCGTGCCCCACGAGCCGCGCGAAGCTCCGCGCCGCGGGCATTGACAGCGAGGACCTGCTCGCGTGGATCGCCCGCGGGCTCACCCCATGACACGCCGCGCGCTCTCCGCGGCGGTGGCGTTGCTCACCCTCGCGACGGTGCCGCGGTGGTGGTGCGGGCGGGGGGCGTCGGCGATGGTCCGCGGGGAGCGAGACGCGCAGGGAGACTTCGCACGGGCGGTGGCGCGCGAGGTCTGTGACGGCGCGCGGGTGGGCACCGGGAGCGAACACTTCGACGGCGAGTGGGCCCTGGTCTCGTACCAGCTCGCGCTGCTCGGCATGGGCCAGGTCGCGCGCACGCACCCCGCCGAAGCCGCGGGCCTGCGCGACGCCATGACGCGGTGTGCAGGGCGGTTGATGGCGACGGAGTCGCGCGCGTTCGGCACGACGCGGTGGGGCGAAGACGGCCTCGCGACGCTCTCGTCGGCGCACGGGCACGCCTACCTCGGATACCTCGCGCTGGGCCTCGGGATGCTCCGCGCGATGGACCCGCAGAACCCCACCGCCGCCACCCACGACGCGCTCATCGCGGCCCTCGCGCGTCGGTTGGACGCCGCTCCCGCGGGCCTCATCGAGACCTATCCCGGCGAGGCGTATCCGCCCGACGTGGCCTCGGTGGTGGGCGCCATCGGGCTCCACGCGTCGGTCACGGGCACGGACCGTCGCGCGATGATCTCTCGCTGGTCGCAGTCCTTTCGCGCGCGCTACGTGCATCCCGGGTCGGGCTACGTGGTGCAGCGCGCGTCGCTCACGGGCGAGGCGCTCGACGCGCCGCGGGGATCGGGCACCGCGGTGACCGCGTACTTCGTGTCGTTCGCCGACCCGTCGCTCTCGCGGGACCTCTCGCGCGCGGTGCTGCGCGGCGTGCGGACCGTGGCGGGCTTCGGCGGCGTGCGCGAGTACCCCGCGGGGGGGAGCGGCCACGGCGACATCGACTCGGGACCGGTGGTCCTGGGCGTGTCGGTGTCGGGCACGGCCTTCGGGTTCGCGTCGGCGCGCTTGCTGCGGGATGAGCCGCGCTTCACCGCGCTGTGGCGCACGGCGTCGCTCTTCGGCGCGCCGCGCGGGCGGGGGGATGGGTGGTCGTACCCCGCGGCGGGCGCGCTGGGGAACGCGCTGCTGCTCGCGATGATGACCGCGGAGGCGCGTCCGTGAGGCGCTGGGCGGTGTGGGGGGCGGTGCTCGCGGTGGCGCACGAGCTCGCGGCGGCGTACCTCGCGGCGCACCCGCTGACGACGCTGTTGGGCGCGTCGGGGTGGCGCGCGTTGTTTGGGGTGGTGGCCTACGTCGCGCTGCTGGTCGCGCGGATGGGGTTGATCGGGGTGATGCCTGCGTGGTTCGCGGCGCGCGCGGCGCGGGCGCTCTGGGGTAGAGTCGCGAAGTGATCGACGAGTTCACCGCGCGAGGGTTCGGCTGTCTCACCGACGTGACCGTGAGGCTCACGCCGCTGCACGCGTTCATCGGTCCCAATGACAGCGGGAAGAGCACGCTGTTGGAGGCGATCCGGCTCGTCGCGGCCATCGGCAGTCGACCCCCGAACCACCGCTCGCTGATCGCGTTGTTGTCACAGAGATGCGCCGCCACGAGCGAACTCGCGGTCAAGAGCGGAGCGGAAAATTACAGGTTGGAGCGGCCTGAGGACGGGCGCTGGCTCGAGCACTTTCTGGATTGGTCTCAATTTGTCGAGGGGACCCAACCACTGCTCTTCGAAGACACGCACGGACAATTTGAGAGCCTGAGCACGGCGTTGAGCTCGCTCCGCATGGTGCGTCTGCGTCCGGAGAAACTTCGGGACGCGACGCCATTGCGTATTGAAGGCGAGCCGTTCTTTTTCCTCGATGAGCAAGGCAGCGGCCTCGCCTCGGTGCTCCACGAAATTCGGGACCGTAGCGAGGACGCATGGCGTTCGCTTCTCGACGAGACCCGTCGTCTGTTCCCCAACGTGCGTCGGCTGCAGTTGCAGGTGCGCGAGATGCAAGTCGGACGGGGCATGACCGTCGCGGCGGAGATGCTCGACGGCACGCGCGTCCCGGTGGAGCACCTCTCCGAAGGCTTCTTGTACTTCCTCGCCTTCGCGGCGCTGCGTCACCTCGACCCGCCCTCGCTGCTGCTCATCGAGGAGCCCGAGAACGGGCTGCATCCTGCCCGCATTCGTGAGGTCGTGCGCGTGCTGCGCGACCTCTCGCGCTCGGGCACGCAGGTGCTGCTCACGACGCACAGCCCGCTGCTCCTCAACGAGCTCCAGGCCGACGAGATCACCGTGCTCACGCGTCCACCCGGGGGCACCCGCGCGACGCGGCTCAGCGAGGTGCCTCGATACCGCGAGCGTGCGGAGAACGACGACCTGCTCCCCGGCGAATTCTGGGTAAACTACTGCGACGGTGAGCTCGAAGCCCCGCTGCTTGAGCCCGTCGACGAGACCTCGCCATGACCCTGCGACGATACGGCCCCATTGCTCGCCCGAACCACCCGGTCCGGTTGCGCGTCGGCGCGCGTTCGACGACACCGGCGGGTGACGGTTGGTTGCGCGAGACGCTGGACGGGCTGCGCCAACGCTCCGGTGCGGTCCACGAGGTCGAGGCGCTGAACTTCCTCGGCGACCGCATCGACGACGCCCTCGAAGACCGTCGGCTGGACCGCTGCGCCGCATTGTTGGAATCGCTCAACGTGGGGGAGCTCGCCGACGACGTGGCCCTCACCGCGCTCATCGCGACCCTGCCTGCACGCCTCGCGCTGCGGTCGAATCGGGTGCGCTACGCGGATCGCGTACGGGCCGAGCTGGCCGCGCGGGATTGGACCACCGAGGACCTCACCGCAGCCATCGACGACCTGCTCTGACACCATGCACGTCGATCGCATCAGAGCGGCCGATGCCGCGGTCGACGCGTTCGCGCGCGGAGACGAGACGCTGGTGGCGCTTTGGCTGCGCTGCAACCTCACTCCCCATCACTGGCACATCGGCGTGGCGTGGCGAGACGCAGGCCGCACTCGGCGCATCGACCAGCGCGAAGAGGGGCTTCGCGTCGCCGAGGAGATCGACACGGCCCGGCGATGGTGGGTGATGCTCCCTGTCACCGCGGCCACGCGGGCGCGACTGCGCAACGCGCTGCGAAGGTTGGAGCGCCTCGGAGCCGGGGACGCCACGACGCGGCTCCCCTACGACCACATCTACCTGGGCGGAACCTTCGACACCGACGGCCGCTACCGTGCCGCGCCTGGAGAGCGAGGGCTCAACTGCGCGAGCGTGATCCTCGCGGCCTTCGAGAGCGTCGCGTTTCCGCTCCTCGACCGCGCGACCTTCGCAGAACGCAGGCTCGACGAGGAAGTGCTCGCGGTGCTCCTGCAGGACCTCCCGAACGCGATGGACGCCGAGAGACTCCGCCGCCATCAGGGGGATGTCTTTCTGCCCACCGAGGTGGGCGGCGCGTGCCTCTTCGATCTGCCCTCGGTCCCGCGGGCGCAGGTCGAGGCGGGCGCGAGGCACTTCGTGGCGCTGGAGTCAGCCGGATCCTCCACCGGCTGACCGCTGCCGGCGCTCAGTGCAGCTGCATCTGCATCGGTCGCGCGGCCGCCGCGGGTGCGCCCGCGCGGGCCTCCACCGTCTGGCTCACCGCGCGGAACCCGCGTCGGCGCGCGCGCACCTGGTAGTTCCCGCTGTCGACGTTGCGAAAGCGGTAGTTCCCCTGCTCGGTGGTGACGGTGTGCGCGACCACGTTGCCCTGTTGATCGACGAGCTCCAACTCGGTGTTCGCCGCGCCGCGGGCCTCGTCGGTCTGGAGCTGCCCCGCCACCTCCGCGTACCGCGCCTGCTGCGCCTCGGGCGTGTCGTGCACGAAGGGCACCTCCACCGACTGCACCGCGCGCCCCGACGCGTCGACGAAGCGCAGCGTCGCCACGTACCGCCCCGCAGGCAGCGCCCGCTGCGCGCTGTCACGCCCCTCCCAGCGAAACTCCAGCGGTCCCTGCGCCGACGCGATCTCGTTGCGCCACAACGGGTTCTGCGACCCTCCCTCCGCCGCGCGGACCTCCGCTGACACCCGCCCGGCGACCTCCGCGGGCGCGACGTCGCGGAGGGTGATCCGGGTGACGCCCTGATCCCACGCGGCGGTGGCGTTCACGAGGTAGTGCGCGCCCGTGTAGAAGCTCACGCGCCGCCGCGACGACTGCCCGCGCGCGTTGGTCGCCACGAGGTCGAGCGTGTGCACCCCCGCCGCGAGGCCCGCGAGGTCGAGGTCGTGCGCCACCGTCGCGCCGCACCCGCGGGCGAGGGGAACGTCGTTGAGCCGCAGGTCGAGCTGCTGCACCGCGTCGCCCTGGTTGTCCACCGCGTCGCCCCGCAGCGACACATGGCCCCGGGCGTGCTCGCCGTCGCGCAGCCCCTGCAGCGAGAGCGAGAGGCGGTCGATGGAGACAAGCCCGAACACCGCCCACATCGCCTCGGCCTTGCCCCTGCCCTCGTGGGACCAGCCCCCGTCTTCGCCCTGGTGCGCCATCAGCCAGCGCGTGCCGCGCGCGACGGTGGGGTCGTCGTCGGTGAACCCCAGCTCTCGCAGCGCGTGCACCGTC
>JBILLI010000255.1:0-9656 GCA_044376155.1 Polyangiales bacterium | reverse complement strand
ACCAACGCGATGACCGTGATGGACCCCTGCACAGGGATGGCCGGGCTGGTGTGTGACCGCTCCCTCGGCCGCTGCCTCCCCACCCCGGACGACGACCGCGACCGCGACGGCATTCGCAACGGCGACGAGACCCGCATCGGGACCAACCCCGACAACCCCGACACCGACGGCGACGGCATCCCCGACGGCACCGAGGTGCCCAACATCTCCATGCCCCGCGACTCGGACATGGACGGGATGATCGACGCCAACGACCCCGACGACGACAACGACACCATCCCCACCCGCCGCGAGCGCCCGGGGCTGCAGGACCGCAACACCGACGGGGATTCCAACCCCGACCACCTCGACCCCGACGACGACAACGACACCATCCCCACCCGGGTGGAGCGCGCCTCGGACCCCACGGACTTCGGGCCGGACCGTGACTTTCGCCCGTCGTTCCTCGACACCGACAGCGATGGCGACGGCGACCTCGACCGGGATGAAGCCGGCGCCGACCCGACCAACCCCGTCGACACCGACATGGACGGCGCGCAGGACTTCCTCGACGTCGACTCGGACAACGACTGCCTCGCCGACAGCGACGTGCGCGAAGACGGCAGCGCGCGCATCACCGCGCTGATGGCGATGAACGGCGCCTGCGCCAACCCCAACCCCGTGTGCGCGCGCCGCACCGGGCGCTGCGTCACCAACGACGACCGCGACGGCGACGGGCTCCGCGACGGCGACGAGACCCGCATCGGGACCAACCCCGACAACCCCGACACGGACATGGACGGCATCCCCGACGGCGAAGAGGTCCCCGACCTCGCCAACCCCCGGGACACGGACATGGACGGGATGATCGACGCCCGGGACCCCGACGACGACAACGATTCCATCCCGACGCGCACCGAGCGCCCGAACAACGTTCACGTCGACACCGACCTCGACAGCCGCCCGGATCACCTCGACCCCGACGACGACGGCGACACCATCCCCACGCGCACCGAGCGCATGATCGACCCCTCCGACGAAGGCCCCGATCGCGACGGCTTCCCCTCGCACCGTGACCGTGACTCCGATGGTGACTTCGTGCTCGACCGCGAAGAGGCCGGCGCCGACCCCAACAACCCCGTCGACACCGACATGGACGGCGCGCGGGACTTCCTCGACCTCGACTCGGACAACGACTGCCTCCCCGACTGGGACGTGCGGGAAGCAGGCGCCGCGCGCACCAACCCCATGGCCCCGAACATGTCCGCCGACGCCAACTGCGGCGCCGGGCAGATGTGTGACCGCACCCGCGGCGTCTGTGTGCCCCGAAGCACCACCGACGCGGGGATCACCGACGCCGGCCCGCAAGACAGCGGGGTGGTGATGGTCGACGCCGGCCCGCAAGACAGCGGGGTGGTGATGGTCGACGCCGGCCCGCAAGACAGCGGGGTGGTGATGATGGACGCCGGCTCGCCCCCCACGGACGCGGGCGTCGACCCGCTGTTGAACCTCACGGGCGGCGGCTGCAGCGTCGAGTCGCGCAACCCCTCGGGCCTCGCCGGCGCGTTCGCCGCCCTCGCCGCCCTCGCCGCGCTGCGCATCCGCCGCCGCCGCCGCTGATCTCGACACCCCCCTCCAGAATCTCCCGCATCACGCCTTGAGATCGGTCGCCTCGCGCCGTTCCTCTGCGCAGATTCCTCACACCATCAGGCGGAGGGGCTCGTGTCGAACCTGCCGAATCAACGCATGGATGAACGATATCCGCTCGAGGTCAGCGTGGACCTGTGCTGGAACCGTCACCGCGCGCGCCTGCAGACCGCGGATGTGAGCTATCGCGGTCTGTTCCTCTGCACCGACACCCCGCCCTCTCTGCGGCAGCTCGTGCGGTTGGAGATCCTGCTCTCCGAGGGCGAGACCCTGTCGCTGCACGCCATGGCGGTGCACGTCGTTCCGCCGGGTGATCCCGTGGGTCGCATCGCGGGCGTCGGAGTGCAGTTCTACGCCGTGGACCGCGCGTCGGCCTCGCGCTGGGGCCGCTACATCGACCAGGTGCGCCGCGAAGCCGGTCGCCCCACGCGCCCGAAGGGCCTTGGCCCCACCCCCACCGCGATCATCTCCCGCTCGGCGGTGAGGGAGATCGCCGAGAGCCTGCGGCCGCCGGGCGCTCCCCCGGCCATCGCCCCCGTCGCGAAGCCCCCGCCCCTGACGATTCAGGCCCCCGTGCCGCGCGCCGCGCCGCCGCCGCTGCCGTCGTCGAGCGCGTCTCCGAAGCCCGGCAGCCCCGCGCGCCCGATGCCCTCGCGGCGCAAGTTCCCGCGCTACGACGCCGAGCTCGAGCTCGACGTGCGCGACCTCGGCGAGCTGCACCGCATGCTCACGCGCGATGTGAGCCACGGCGGGATGTTCATCGTCACCGACGCGCCGCTGGAGGCGGGCACGCGCCTGCTGCTCCAGGTGATCCACCCCGTGAGCGATGAGCGCTTCGACATCTCCGCGGTGGTGCGCCGCCGGGAGGCGAAGCCCCAGGGCATCGGCGTGGAGTTCGTCGACCTCACCGAGGCCCGACGCGAGGCCTTCATGTCGTTCATTCGCGCGAGCCTGCAGCTGGAAGACGTGCTCCTCGTCGACGAGAACGACCCCGACCTCGCGTAGCCGTCACACCCCGCCGTCGCCCGCGCCCACGCGCACCCCGCGGGTCCACACCACCCGCTGCCCCGGGCCCGTCAGCGCGTCCTCGAGCCAGATCACCTCGACGCTGCCATCCCGCGTGCGCAGCACCGACATCGACCGCACGGTGCCCAGCGGGGAGCCCGCCGCCGAGCGCGTGCGCACCGCGCGGGCCTCGGTCCATCGCCGCACCACCAGCGGGCTCGTGGCGAAGTCTCCGTCGCTGCCCAGGGCCAGCGCCTCGCCCGCGCCGTCGCCGCGCAGCACGGGAGACGTTCGCGTGAAGAACCACCCGGTGTCGACCCGGTTCCACGCGCGCAGGGTGGCGTCGTAGCGCGCCCACGCCCCGCGCTGCAGCCCGAGCTCCGCGCCGTCGGCGGCCATCGCCCGCTGCGCCCACCCGAGCAGGAACGCGCCGCCCCCCAGCCCCGCCGCGCTCACGTCGCGGTTCGCGCCGCGCTGCACCACCGTGGGCGCGCCGAAGCTCACCTCGGCCGCGCCGTTGCCCTGCACGGCGTAGACGTCCCGCGCGCCCGTTCCGCTGAGCCCCGACGCGCCGCCCACCCAGGCCACCGCGAGGGCGTCGCGCGACGTGGCCGCGCTCAGCGACATCAATCCGCACGCGAGGGCCACGGGGCGCGCGGCCCCCCACACGGTGATGTCTTCGGGCGTGAGCAGCGCCCGCGCGACGCTGCGACGGTGCCGCAGCTCGACCCCCTCGGGGCACACGGTGGAGGCCACGCCGTAGACCACGTCGAAGCGCGAGAGGGTGCCGGTGACCTCGCCGGGGTTGAGGTCGGCCACCCGGGCGATGAGCGCGCGCTCGCCGCCCTGCACCGAGAGGTTCACCGGCGCGGACCACCCCGTGCCCGCGAAGGTGCGCGCGACCACGAAGGCCCCCGCGGCGCCCGTGGCGAGGCTCACCACGATGGGCGAGGGCCACGCGGCCACGCTGCCCACGCGCTCCATCGTCGCGCCCACGGGGCGCTGAAAGGCGACGGCCGCGCCCCAGTCGTCACCCCGTCGCTCGATGCCGTAGATCCCCGCGGCGCCGTCGGGGAGCACCCCGCTGAGCAGCGCGAACCCGCGCCCGCCGCCGGCCTCGGAGAGCCACACGCCGTCGGCCCCCCCGGCCGTGGACTGCCACACCGTGACGGGGGCCTGGAACACGAACTCGCGCGGGGCCTCTTCGCGCTGCACCTCACACCCCGTGAGGGCGAGCAGCGCGGCGGTGACGGTGGTCGCCCTCATCGCGGGGCGCTCGCGGCCGTGCGCAGGCCCACGTACTCCTGGAGGTCTCCGCGCCGCACGAGCAGCACGGCGGCGCCGTCGCGGGCGGCGTCGATCACCACCTGGGGACGGGTCACCTCCGCGCCGTCGGCCCGCAGGATCACGTCCCCTGGCTGCAGCCCCGCGCGGTCGGCCGCGCCGTCGCGCTGCACCACGGTGATCACCACCCCTTGTCCCGCAGGGATTCTGAGCTGCTGCGCGAAGCCCGGCGCGATCTCGGCGATGGTCATGGCGAAGCTCTCGGGGGCGGGGTCGGGGGGCACGGCCATGGAGGGTGCGCCGCGGGGCGCGGTCTCTCCCGGGCGCAGCGCGGTGGTGACGGTGAGGGCGAGGCGCTCGGCGCCGCGGAGCACGGTGAGGGCGAGGCGCTCGTCCACCGCGCGGCTCGCGATGGCGCGGAGCAGGTCGTGGCGGTTGTGCACGGGCTCGTTGTTCACCTCGCTGACCACGTCGCCCACGCGGAGCCCGGCGCGCTCCGCGGGGCCGCCCGTGTGGAGGTAGTTCACCAGCACGCCGCGGTTGATGGCGCCGTAGGCGGCCTCGAGGTCGGGGGTGATGTCCTGGGTGGAGATCCCGATCCATCCGCGCACGACCTGTCCGTGGGCCACGATCTGCCGCGCGACGAAGTCGGCGATGCGCGCGGGGACGGCGAAGCCGATGCCCTGGCCGCGTCCCACGACCATGGTGTTGATCCCGAGGAGTTCTCCGCGGAGGTTCACCAGCGCGCCGCCGGAGTTGCCCGGGTTGATGCTCGCGTCGGTCTGGAGGTAGTCCTCGATGAGGTTCACCCCGAGGCCGCCGCGGCCCATGGCCGAGATCACCCCGTGGGTCACGGTGGCCTCGAGGCCGAAGGGTGATCCGATGGCGAGGACCCACTCGCCCACCCGGGCGGCGTCGCTGCTGCCGAGGCGCGCGGTGGGGAGGTCGCGCGCGTCGATCTTCACCACCGCGAGGTCGGTGGCGGGGTCGGTGCCGAGCACGCGGCCGGTGAACGCCCGCCCGTCGTGGAGCCGCACCCGGATGCGCGTGGCGTTCTCGACCACGTGGTGGTTCGTGAGGATCAGCCCGTCGGAGCGCAGCAGCACCCCGCTGCCGCCGCCGGTGCGCCGCCGTGCCTCCTGCGGGGGGGCGCCCCAGAAGCCCGGGAGGTTCGAGAGCATGGCGTCGTCGCGCTGGGTGATCTCGACGAAGATCGCGACCACCGCAGGGAGCACCTGGGCCGCCGTGGCGCTGAAGGCCGCGCCGAGCCCCATGGCGGCCTCGGACGCGCTGCTGGACGTGGGAGACGGCGGGACGGCCACCCGCGGCGGGCGTGCAGGCTGCGCGGCGGCGGGCGCGGCGAGCGCGAGGAGGGCGAAGGCGAGGGAGCGGGATCGCGCCATGGGGAACTCCTCCTCAGGGGCCCGGCGTGAAGCGCACGCGGGTGTTGCTGGTGATGGTGCAGATGGTGGTGCCGCAGGCGCCGACCGCGCCGCTCCCCGTGGGGCTCTCGATGCCCGCCGTGGCCGACTGCGCGCCGGTCATGGTGGCGTACACGAAATCAATGATGCCCGTCTCCTCGTGCAGGATCACCTCAAAGCTCAGGTCCCCGCTGCTGGGGTAGTTGCGCACGTTGGGCCACTGCACCACCCAGCGCCGCGCGGTCCCGGTGCCGACCACCCCGAGGCACACGCCGTTGGTGCCGGTGACCAGGTCGCGCCACTGCGGCGCGATCACCGCGTTGGGCGACGAGCTCAGGGGGATGCTCCCCGAGAGGCTCGACGAGTTGACCCCCTCCAGAGAGAGGAACCCGTTGGTGCTCACGTTCACCTGCGCCCCCGCGGCGAGGACCGTGCCCCAGTACGGGAACGCGAAGGGCATGGGCACGAGCTGCGCGCTGTCGTCGATGCTGGCCATGATCCGCTGCGAGTTGCACACGTCGACCCACGCGACGTCCGACGGGGCGGGCGCGGCGGTGTAGCGGGTGAACCCGCGGCAGGCCCCGGAGAGGCACAGGGTCCCTGCGGCGCAGGCGTTTCCGCACGCGCCACAGTTCGCCGCGTCGGTTTGCACGTTGCGGCACCCGGCGCCGCACATCGTGGTCCCCGCGGGGCACACGAGCCCCTCGGCGCTCACCTGCGCGCTGCAGTACCCCAGCGTCTCGGACGAGCCCCCGAACTGCCCGCTGCCCTCGTGGTGGAAGTACCACCGCCGCCGCGTGGGCGAGACGGTGAACGAGCACATGTCCGAGAGGTTGGTGAAGCGCGACAGCACCGTGGTCATCCCGTCGGGGAGGCGGGTGCGGGCGACGGCGGTGGAGCTTTGCACGTAGTCCACGTAGAGGGCGCCGCCGAAGTACTCCGCGACGCCGTAGAACCACGAGTTCTCGCAGGTGGACCCGCTGGGGATGGTGACCGTGCCGAGGTCGATGACCGCGCCGTCGGGGAGCGAGACGTGGTACGCGCGGCCGCCGCTGACGATCACCGCGCGGTCCCACCCCGAGAAGACCCCGACGCGGGTGAACGCCCCGAGGGGGATGGGCTGGCTCAGGGTGATGCGGGTGCTGGTGGGCGCGCCGGTGGCGCCATCGAGGGCGATGAGCGCGTTGGCCATGCCGCCGGTGCTGGTCAGCGCGGTGGTGCCGTTGGCGAGGGTGTACACCGCGCCCGTGCGGAGGTTGCTCACCATCGCGTCGGCGACGCGCCCGAGGCTCGCGCCCGCGAGGGTCTCGAGATCGAAGCGCCCCGTCGCGGTGTCGCCCGCGTAGAAGACATGGGTGTTCGAGATCGCGATGCCGCCGCGGTCGTCGCCCGTGATGGCGTCGTGGTCGATGACCCGACAGCCCGTCGCGTCGAGGGCGTCGACCTGAAAGCTCGGCCCCGCGATCATGCCGCCCACGCAGCGCCCGACGGCGCAGGTCGCGCCCATTGCGCAGGCGTTGCCGCACGCGCCGCAGTTCGCCGCGTCGGTCGCGGTGGCCACGCACGCCCCGGCGCACATCGTCGTGCCGCCGGCGCAGACCAGGGCGCACGTTCCCGCGACGCAGCTCTGCCCGGCGCTGCACGCGTTGCCGCAGGCGCCGCAGTGCATCACGCTGGTGCGGGTGTTCTGGCAGGTGCCGCCGCAGAGGGTGAGCCCCGCGGCGCAGCTCGGCACGTCGGGCACGGTGACCACGTCGGTGCCCGTGACCACGTCGGGGCGGAGCACCACGTCGGTGCCCATGACCACGTCGGGGGCGCTCACCACGTCGGTGCCCATGACCACGTCGGGGGAGGTCACCACGTCGGTGCCCTCGCCCGCATCGACGGGGAGCACGACGTCGGGCTCGGGGGCGCCGAGGTCCTCGGGGGGGGTGACCACGTCGACGCTCGGGAGGTCGAAGGCCAGCGGCGGCGCGTCCTTCTCGGGGACGACGTCGTCGGGGGCGAGGGCGGCGTCTTTGCCGTCGAGGAACTGCGACGGGTCGACCTCCTGCACCGCGCACCCCGACATCGCCACCAGTACCGCCGCCGCGACCAAGGACTTCATGAGACGTCTCTAGCGCGGTTCGGTCACGGCGCTCAACGTCACCGCCCCGACGACGGGGCTCAGACCTTCGCGAGCCGGGGCACGGCCTTCTTTGCGAGCGCGAAGTAGGTCTCGTTGCGCTCGACGCCGACGCTCGCGAGGCCCACCGCCTCCGCGGCCGCGAGGGTCGAGCCCGAGCCCATGAAGGTGTCGACCACCGCCCCTTCGCCGAGCGGGAGCGACGCCCAGACGAGCTTGCGCAGCAGCGACTGGGGCTTGAGGCTCGGGTGGTCCGCGATGCGCCGCTCGCGCTGCGGGGTGCGCTCGCTCGGGATCACGTCGTGAAACAGTGCGCCATCGCGGGCGTCGCGGAGCGCGCCGGTGCGCCAGCGACGCAGGCACGCGGCCACGGTCATGCCCTTCGGCAACGGCTTGCGAAACACCCCCCAGGGCTCATACCCGCCCCGCGGGAGCGTGGCGACGAGCGGAAACTCCGCCTCCGCGCCCTTCGGGCGATCGCCCCCGCGCAGGGTGCCCACGAGGCGGATCAACTCCCCCCGAAACTCCAATCCCCCCGCGACGATGGCCCCGAACACGAGCTGTGAGAGAAAGGCGTTGCCCGCGACGAGCACATGCGCGCCGGGCCGGAGCGGCCGCAGCAGGGCGCGGCTCCAGGCGGTGAAGAAGTCGGCGATGGCCCCCCGGTCGCGGGCGCTCAGCGCGGTGAAGCGCGGGAGGGGCGCGCGCGCGAGGCCGTCGAGCACGGGCGGCAGTCGCCACACGCCCCCGGTGCCCGCGGCGAGCTTCGAGAGCTGCTCGGGGTCGTACTCCTTCACGCCGTAGGGGGGATCGGTCACCACCGCGTGGATCGAGTCGTCGGGCTGCGCGTCGAGCCACGCGATCGCGTCGGCGTGGACGAGGGTCGCGCGACCGCGGGTCACCGGCTTCTTCCAGGTCGCGCTCACAGGGCGATGCGGGATACAACGCCCGCCCGCGCGACGCGGCAATTCTGGCGCTTCTCCGCGAGAATTTGACCCGCGGCGCCCGCGCGGGAGGAAGTCTGCGCGGGGGGCGAAGGGGTTGACGGGCGTCGATCGCCGGGCCGAAAGTGTGCGTTGGTCCGTGGTGGTTGCGAGGGCTTTGACGTTCATGGAGACCACCCCGAAATCGGGCAACGAGCGATCTCTTCACCCCGTGCGCGGTCGGTCGCGGCGGATCACCCCGTGGCGCTGGGCCTTTGCCGCGGTGCTGAGCGCCGGGGGCTGCGGCGACGGGGGCGCGCACGACGGCGGCGTCCTTCGGTCCGCGGACGCGGGGACCGTCGGCGCCGACACGTCCATGCGCCCGGGGCTCGTGCGCCTGGCGCAGGAGAACGTCCCCAACACCGCCAGCGGCACCGCGCACCTGACGCGGCTGCTGCTGCGCGACGGATTCGTCTACGGCGCGAACAGCTCCGCCGGGGTCATGGCCTGGCGCATCGCCGACGACGGCCGACTGACCTGGGAATCGTCCACCGAAGCGCTGGGGAGCGGCGGAGGCAGCACCGCCCCCTCGTCGTTGCCCCGCTGCGTCGAGCTCGCCGCGCACGCGACGCGCCCATGGCTCTATTGCAGCGCCGCCGACGCGGGGCTCAGCCGCTTCGATCTCGCCGCGCCCGCAGACCCCGTGGTGCGCGCGGTGGCACCGCTGATGCAGGGTGACGGCCTCGGGCGGCCGGGGCTGACGGTCATGGGCGACGCGCTGCTGGTCGCGGAATTCGAGCGCGGTCTGCGGCGCTACCCCCTCGCGAGCGATGGCGCGTGGGGACCCGGGCGAGACACCGGCGTGGCCGACGACGTGGTGGACGTCGATGCCGACGGCGCGGAGCTCGCGGCGCTGTCCCGCGCCCGCGGGCTGCTCCATCTGCGCGCGCAGGGGGAGGCCGTGACCGCGCGCGGCGCGCTGACGCTCGACGGTCCGCCCCTCGGCCTGCGCGTGCGCGGTCAGCGCGCGGTGGTCGCGCTCGGCGCCAGCGGCGTCTGGGTCGTGGACCTCCGCGCAGACGCTCCGCGGGTGCTCTACCGGGTGCGCCCGCCGTGCGTCGCGACGCTGGGTGACCTCGACGGCGACGCGCTGGCCGTCGCCTGCTCCACGGGTGCGTGGCTGTACGACCTCCGCGGCGCGGCGCCGCGCGTGGCCGGCTTCGACCCCGCGCGCTACGGCGTGCTCGACGTGCGCCTCCGCGCGAACGGGCG
>JBILLI010000768.1:0-3679 GCA_044376155.1 Polyangiales bacterium | reverse complement strand
CGCCGCGAGACCACGGTGTATCCGCACTGCGAGTCGTTCACGTGCCAGAGCCCCGTGGCCGCGCGGGTCAGCGCCGAGAGCACGGTGTTCCCGAGGCGCCGCGCGCGGGGCATCTCGCGGGCGCAGTCGGGGTGCCCGAGGCGGTCGCCCTTGCTGTAGTCCGCGTCGCCGAGGGCCACCGGGGTCGCGAGGGCGACGAGGTCGTCGGGGTGCATCTGCCCGTCGCCGGCCATCACCGCGACGAGGTCGGCGCCGAGGTCCAGCGCGCGGGCGTACCCCGTGGCCAGGGCCGCGCCCACGCCGCGGTTCTCGCGGTGGGTGCACACCGTGACCCGCGGGTCGGTGACGCCCTCGAGCAGCGCGCGGGTCTCGGGGCCCGACGCGTCGTCGACCACCACCGCGCCGTCGACCACGTCGGGCAGCGAACGGATCACCCCGAGGACCCTCGGGCCGGTGTTGTACGCAGGGATGACGACGAAGAGGCGCTGGCCGTGGAGCATCGTGCCGCGCGAGGTGGAGGGAGGGAGGGGCGCGACCCGCGAGGGGCCGCGCGGCGATCAGTGACCGCCGACCTTGCCCTGGAGGAAGAACGCGATGAGCAGGGCGTAAAGCACCAGCGACTCGATGAGCGCGAGGCCCAGAATCATCGGGGTGCGGATCTTGGCGTCGGCGCCGGGGTTGCGGGCGATGCCGTCGAGGGCGGCGGCGGCCACGCGGCCCTGGGCGAGCGCGCCGCCGAGGGAGCCGAGGCCGATGGCGAGGCCCGCGCCGAGCGCCGAGGCGAGCTGGGCGTCGAACGCGTTGGAGGCCGCGGCCGAGTCCTGCGCGAAGGCGCTGAGCGTGAAGAGGAAGGTGGCGAAGGCGCTGGAGAGGGCGAGGAGCTTCTTCATGTGAGTACCTTTCGTTGCGGAGTGAAAGCCTGCGGCGAGGGAGCTGCCCCCGCCAGGGAACGTGTCACGCGTGCGCGGCACCCGCGTGGTCATGGTCGTGGTCGTGGCCGTGCCCGTGCTCCGGCCCGTGGTCGTCGTGGTGCTCGATGGCGAGCTGGATGTACACGGCCGACAGCAGGCAGAACACGTACGTCTGCAGCACCACCACCAGCACCCCGAGCACCATGATGGGCACGGGGATGAGCAGCAGCGCGAGGCTCGTGAACACGCTCACGACCATGTGGTCGACGAAGAGGTTCACGCAGAGGCGAATGCCCAGCGAGAGCGGCCGCACCATGTGCGAGACCACCTCGAGCGGGATCATCAGCGGCGCCAGCGCGGGCACGGGGCCGACGAAGTGCTTGAGGTACGCCGCGCCCTGGCGCTTGAGGCCGTAGATGTGCGTCGCGAAGAAGATGATCACGCCGCAGGCGAAGGTGACGTTGAAGTTGCTCGTGGGCGGCGCGAAGCCCGGCACCAGGCCCAGGGCGTTGGAGAAGAAGATGAACGCGCCGCAGGTGCCGATGAGCGGGAGGAAGTGCTTCGCCTCGTCCTTGCCGAGCACCTCGCGGAGCATGCCGTAGAAGGCCTCGGCGAAGTTCTCCATGAAGGCCGCGACGGTGAGCGAGCCCTCGGGCACGACCGCGGCCTGGGTGCGGGTGACCCGGGCGCGGGCGATCATCACCATCGTGGCGATGAGCAGCACCACGAAGACCCCGAGCACCGTGTACTCCAGGGTCACCGGGGTGTTCACGGGGTAGGTGAAGTGGTTCGGCAGCTCGCGGAGCTCAAAGCCCGCGGGGCACACCGCGCCGGCCTCGGGGGTCTGCGTCTGCCCCTCGGGGCCCACGCAGCCGAGGTGATTCACCAGCGCCCACAGGCCGCGAAAGTTCGGCATGGCGAGCAGGTACGTGAACCATGAGGCGTGGTCGGGCATTGGGATTCAGTCCTTCTTGTCCGCGGCGTCGGCCGGCGGAGGGTCAGCGCCCCAGAGGCCGCCCGCGGCGATGCCGAACACCACCGCGGTGAAGCCCGCGATGAAGCCCGACCCGGAGGCCCAGGGGCGGCTCACGACGAAGCCCGCGAGGGCGAAGAGCGCGAGGGTCTTGAGCAGCAGCAGCGCCCCGGCCCGGGCCTTGTCGGCCCGCTGGGACATCAGCCGCTCGATGAGCGTGGCGATGGCGACGAGGTTGCCCACGCCCACCGCGGTGCCGAGCGCCGACGACACCGCCGCCCCCCAGCCCCCGCGGGTGAACATCACCACGGCGCAGGCCGCGCCGAGCACCGACGAGATCGTCACGATGCGACGGACGATGCGTCGCTCGGTGGTCTCGGGGGTGGTCTCGGGGAGTGCCATGGTGGTCATCGCGGCCGCTCGTCGGATCCTGCGGTGGGGCCCTGGGAGGGCCCGGGGTCGGCCGCGCCCTTAGCAGAACTCGTGGCGAACCGGAAGACCGATCGCATCCCCGCGGCGATGCCCAGGAGCGCGCCGAGGAAGGTGAAGGTCGGGGACGTGCCGACCTTCTGGTCCAGCCACCATCCCGCCGCGCCCATGAGGACGAGCGAGAGGAAGAGTTCGAGTCCGAGGGTAGCGCCGGTCAGCTCGCGGAGAGAGGGTCGCATGGGAGAAACACCCCTTCCGCGAGTTGGCGCGGCCTTCTAACACCGGGTCAGAAGTAGGGTCAAGGCGACGGCAGAACAACCCCAGGACCTCTCCGCGAGCGGGCGGGGCGCGCGATGCGCGGCGGCAGCGCCTCTGTCGCCCGCTTGGCGTCAGATCCGGGGCGCCGTAGCGTCTCTCTCGCCATGCCTCCCGCCCGCACCCGCACCCGCTCCGCGGACCCCGACCTGCGCGACGCGTGGTGGCGCGCGCTGCGACGCGCGAACCTGCAGGCCCTCACCGACCTCCATGCGTGTGACGGCGCCGAGGTGGTGTTCGTGAAGTCCCCGCGGGCCGCCGACGGCGCGCTCTACCTCGACGCCCTCGAGGCCGACGCGCGCGCCCAGGGGTGGGTCACGGCGCGCGTGCGCGTGCTCGAAGACCGCGCCTTCGACAGCCTCGACGCGATGCTCCGCTCGGTGGTGAAATCCCTGCGCGGCAACGACATCGACAACGAGTCCCGGGGCGTCGTGGCGCTGCTCGAGGCCTTTCACCGCCGCGACCCCCGCCAGGCCCTCGCGCGCTTCGACGAGGCCGGCGCGAAGCTCCACGCCACGGGGGACCTCGTGGCCCTCGCCCGGGCGTACCTCGACGCGCACCGCCACCCCGCGCGGGAGGCCGCGCGCATCGAGGCGTGGCTCGCGGGCACCGAGCTCGCCCGCGCGGAGGCCAACAGCGCCGCCCTCAGCGCCCTCAGCGCGCGCACCGCGAGGAGGTCCTTCGGCGAGCTCACGCGGCTGCTCCGGGCCCTCGGGCACCAGGGCACGATGGTGACCTTTCACGGCGCGGACGTCATCCCCAGGCTCCCGCCGGGACGACGCGAGGACGCGTACACCGTGCTCCGCGAGCTCCTCGACAACGCCGACGGCGGGCGGGGATTGCTCTCGGCGCAGCTCGTGGTGGAGGGCGGCGAAGCGCTCTTCGAAGGCCCGCGCTCCCTGCGCTCCCTCGCGCCCCTCGCGGGGCGGGTGATGCTCCCCGCTGACGATGCCGCGCCGCCGCCGCACCGACCGGCCCTGGACCTCACACCTCCGTCGGGATGGTCCGGGGTGGTGGGCGAGGGGGCGTTGATCGCGCCGCCGGTCGAGGG
>JBILLI010000015.1:0-27187 GCA_044376155.1 Polyangiales bacterium | reverse complement strand
CGCGGCGGCCATGCGCACGGTGATCCGCGCGATGCAGGGCCTGCCCGCGGTCGACGCCGTGAACACCATGTCGGTGGGGCACGAGCGGGTGGACCACACCATCACCGCGCTCTTCGAGCACGCGGCGATGGAGAGCTCGGTCTTCGGCATGCTCGTGGGCGCCTACGGCACGGGGAAATCCCATCTGTTGTTGCACCTCGCGGCGCGCGCGCTGGCCGAGAAGCGCCCGGTGTTCCGCCTCTCGCTGGAGCGCCTCGACAGCGACCTCGGCAACCCCCAGCGGCACCTGCGTCGGATGTTGGAGCAGTCCACGCTCCCGCTCCCCACGTCCCCCACGCCCCTCGACCGCCTCGTGGGGTGGACCCGCTCGCCCCTCACCCTCCGCGCGGTCACGAAGGTGCTCGAAGCGCTCGCCGAGGGCGACGGCGAGGTCAGCGACCCCGCGCGCCGGGCGGTGCGTGCGATGGAGAAATCCCGCAGCCCGGGCCTCGCGCTGGAGGGCTTTCTCGGCGCCCTGGACCTCACCGAGAAGGCCTCGAACCCCAACTACCGCCTCGACGCGTACAACCGCCTGCTCCTCTGGATCGCCCTGCTCGAGCGCGTCGAGGGCTGCGCCGGCCCGGTGGTAATCATCGACGAGGCCGAGAACCTCTACCGCGGCGGCACCACCCGCGCCGAGCGCCGCACGGCCCTGCGCTCGCTGTCGTTCTACTGCTCCGGGTTGTTGCCCGGCGCGTGCGTGTTCATGGCCATCACCCCCGAGGCGCTGTCGCAGCTCCGCGAAGAGGCCAAGGGGCTGCTCGACGACGTCGCCGCGCAGAAGACCGTGCTCCCCTGCGAAGACGCCGCGATGTTCCGCCAGCGGGTGGCGCGCGTGGCCGCGATGGACGTGCCCGCCCTCACCAGCGCGAACCGGCTCACCCTGGCCTTCAAGGTGCGCACCACGCACGAGTCGGTGCGCGGGCGCGTGCCCGACCCGCAGTGGTTCGCGTGGATCGACCAGCTCGTCGCGACCGACGCGCCGCCGCGGGGGCTCGTGCGCCAGGTGGCCGACCGGCTGGAGCGCGCGTGGTGGACCCGCGGCGCCTTGATGCCGCAGCCCTCACGCCCGCCCGCCGCGGATCGGTGATACAGCGGTGCCCATGCCGAATCGCCCTGTGTTGTCTGCCGACAAGGTCTCCCCCGACGCCGACGCTGTGGTCGCGTCGTTTCACCGCGCGCTCGTCGACGAGGTCGCCGCGACGGTCGCCCGCGACCGCGTGGTGGTGGTGGGCATGGCCCAGAACCCTGTGGTGAAGAAGGCCCGCGCGCTGCTCACCGCGGAGGGCGTCGCGTACACCTACCTGGAGTACGGGAGCTACCTCTCGCAGTGGAAGCGGCGCCTCGCCATCAAGCTGTGGGCGGGCTTTCCGACCTTCCCCATGGTCTTCATCGACGGCGTGCTCGTGGGCGGCGCGAGTGAGCTGCAGAAGCTCAAGGAAGCGGGCAAGCTCGCGAAATGAGCCCCCTCCGCGGCGTTGGGGCGCGCGCGCTCTTCGGCGCCGCGGCGCTCTCGCTCGTGGCCTGCGCGACGGGGCTGCGCGCCCTCGATCGGTACTCGCTCCGCCCCGATTGCCGCGGCACCACGGGGGAGCCCGTGACCCCAGTGCTTTCCCCCGTGCGCGCCCTGGCGTGCCGCTGGAATGGCGTCGCCGTGCCCGTGTTCGCGACGCCCGACGGGGCGCTGCGCTTTCGCCCGCCGCTGGAGCCCGGCGCCGCGCGGATCGACCCGCGCGAACCCCGCCGCGTCACCGTGCCCCTCTCGGCCCCGGCCGTGGACCTCGCGCTGGCGTGCAACCCCCAGGAGGTCTACTCCGCCGAGCAGCTCCGCGCGGCGCGGCCCCTCGCGGTGCACGGGGTCGGCGTGTCGATGCGACTGCCGGTGCCCACGCAGACCTGCTCGCTCGAGGCGCCCGCCGAGGCCGACGGCGCGCTCTCCGTCACGCTCCCCTCGCGCGAGGTCGCGCGGGAGCTCGTCGCCGCCACGCAGGGGCGCTTCGGGCTCACCCTGCACGTCGACGCGCCCGCCGCGTCGACCTACCTCGCCGTCGCCGGCGGGTGCGCCGCGCGGTGCCGGGGCGGGTGCTGCGACGCCCGCGGCGAGTGCGTTCTCCCTGCGGCGCAGCGAGATGCGACGTGCGCCGACGCGGGTGAAGGCGCGGCGTGCGTGGCCTGCGTCGAGGGCACGACCTGCGTCAACGCCCGCTGCCGCGGCGCCGACCTCCGCGCGTGGACCTTCACCACGCGCGTCGTCGAGGTCTCCACGCGGCACCCCTGCGACGCGGTCTCGCGCTGCGACCTCACCGTCGAGGCCGCTGCGCCCGACGGGACGCGGCGCGCGTGCGACGCCCCCGACGACGCCAACACCGGCGCGTGTGTGCTCCGCCTCGCGCGCGACGTCGACGCCGAGGCCGCGCGACGCCCCGTCAGCCTCTGGGTGCACGACCGCGAGGTGTTTCGCCCCGAGGCCGTCGCGAGCTGCGCGCTGGAGGTGCCGCTGAGCGTCCTCGTGCGCGCCGCCCACGGGAGCGGGCGGGAGGCCCGGTGGGTGACCCCCTGCGGGCGCGCGTCGCTGGTGCTGATGGTGGGCGCGCAGCCGCGCTGAGCCTCAGGGGCGTCGCCGGCACGCGCCGTCGAAGCTGCGGTCGGTGTTCGTCGCGACGCACGCGCCGCTCGACGCGCCGTTGGGCACCAGGGGGACCACGTCGCAGCCCGTCGCCCCATCGCGCATGGTGACGTCGGCGACGCGCCAGAACGACGACGCGCGGTCGAAGCCGCCGCCGCCCGCGGTGAACCCGCCCACCGGCGCGGAGCCGTAGAGCGCTCCGCCCACCATCGCGCCGCCGAAGGTCGCGCGGAGCGCCCCGCCGCAGTAGATGTTCACCATGGGCTGCGCGGGCACGGCGCCGCGCCAGTAGTACGCGCCCACGCGAAAGCGCTCGCCGGCGCGCGGGGCGTCGACGTTGATGTTCTCGGGGTCGGTGTCGCTGTGCGCGGTGTCGTTGACGCCGTTGTTGTCGACATCGAGGCGCGGGTTCTTGCACAGCCCGCCCTCGGGCGTTCGGCAGGCGCCGCCCGGCGTGGGGGCGTAGCCCCAGTCGGGGCGTGACGCGCGGAAGATCGAGGGGATGTCGGCGTCGCGGTTGAAGCAGTTGTACGGCCCGCAGGTGTGGTCGTCTTCGAAGCCCGGGGGAAAGCCCCAGGTGCCGTTGACGCGCGGCCCCTGCACCCAGAGGTCGATGTCGGCGCCCGCCTCGGGACCCGTCGCGCGCGGGTTGCCCGTGCGGTCCCAGCACAGCTCCACGCGCAGCCCCGGGGCGCGCACCGAGACCACGAAGGTGCAGGTGAACGTGGACCCGTCGGCCGCGGTGACCGTGAGGGTCACGGTGTAGTCTCCCGAGAGCGTCGGGGTGAACGCGAGGGTTTCGCCCTCGGCCGCGCGCGGATCGCTGCCCGCGCCCTCCAGGCGATACGACACCCGACCTCGCGTCGCGTGGATCAACCGATCGCAGGGCCCCCCCTCAACGCGCCACTGCCAGCGCGTCGCCGCCCCCGGGAAGAAGGTCGTGCCGCGGAGGGAGTACCGCGCGAAGGGCGCGCCGGTGGGCACCCGGGGGTCTCCCGCGGCGGGGCAGGTGCCCGCGGGGCGGCAGCAGAGACCGTTGTCCGCGCAGCCGTCGCAGTCGTTGTCGGCGCCGTCGCAGCTCTCGCCGCGCGGCGCGAGCGCGCCCGCGCAGGCGCTCCACACCCCGAACTCGCCGGTGCCCACGCAGGTCTGGTTGCCGTCGGTGCAGGTGCCGACGCCGCGCCGCCCCGGCGGGGCCAGGGAGCAGCGCTGCACAGAGCCCGGGATGCACGGGCACGTCTCGTCGGCCTGCCCGTCGCAGTTGTTGTCGAGGCCGTCGTTGCACATCTCCCGCGCGACGCACCCCTCGGGCCGTGGGGTGCACGCGGCGCCCCCGTCGCAGGTCGGCGCGTCGCCCTGCGGCACGACGTCGTAGCGGTTCTGCACGTCGGCGCCCGCCGCGGCGTCGAGCGGGGCGGGGATGTCCGAGGGCGCGACGCCCGCATCCGTCGGGGCGCCGAGGTCCGTGGGGGGGCGCACGTCGGTGCCCACGCTGCGGTCCTGCGGGGCGATCACGCCGCCGGCGTCTTCGAAGACGGGCAGACCCGAATCCGCCGCGCAGTGGGTCAGCACGAGAAGCGAGGGGAAGAGGCATCGGCCGACGGTGCGCATCGCCGAGAATGTCGCGGAGTCACCGCGGCGGCACAAGGTGAATTCCAGGAGGATCCGAGATCGCCCGGACCGGACGACGGGTCAGCCCGGCCCGCAGAGGCCGTTGACGCAGAACTGCGAGCAGCAGTCCGCGGGGGTGGTGCATCGCCCGCTGGTCGGGCGGCACGCGCAGCGTCCGGCGACGCAGGGGCTCCCGCCGCAGCAGTCGGAGTTGCGGGTGCACATCCCGCCGGGGTCGCGGCAGAGGTCGCAGCGGCCGTCGACGCAGACGTTGGGCGGGCAGCAGGTGTTCTCGGTCTCGCTCGGGGTGCACGCCCCGCCGCGTTCGACGCACATCGGGCGCGGCGCGCAGCGTCCCGAGATGCACGCGTTGGGGGCGCAGCAGTCGACGTCCTGCACGCAGGTCTCGCCGAGGGGCATGCAGGCGAGGTTGCAGCGGCCCTGGCGGCAGAGGGTCGGGGCGCAGCAGTCGAGGTCCGACGCGCAGGTGGCGCCCGAGCGGGGGCAGGGCTGCCACACGCGGTAGCTCACCACCACCTCGTCGCCGGTGCGGGGCCGGCGGGTCTCGCCGTAGAACACAATCGCGCGGAACACGCTGTCGTAGTCGAACCCGTCGGCGCGGGAGCGCGGCACGTCCATGCCCCGCACGCGGACCTTGATCGTGCTGGTGATGGGGGTGCGGTCGAGCACGTACTGGCTCGTGGCGCCCGCGATGGCCTCGACGATGCGGGTCATGGCCGCGTCGACCTCGGGGTCGGTGGCCGTGGCGATGGGGATCACCGCGCCGCCGTTGGCCTCGATGGCGCACCGCGGGAGGTCGTACACGTCGAGCGCGGTGCACGGCGTGGTGCGCAGCGGCACCAGCCCGAACGTGAGGATCATGTTGCGGCGGAAGTAGTTCGCGATGTTCTGCAGGCTCGTGGCGTTGTAGGTCGTGCCGTAGGGCATCGACGTGTCGGGCGCGGTGCGGCTCGCGTAGAAGCGCGAGAAGTCGTTGCTCCCGGGCTCGTCGGTGACGTGGAAGGTGACCACCCGCGCGCCCGCCCGAAAGGTGCGGTCGGGGTTGGTGTCGCCCATCATCGTGCGGCGGCGAAGGAGGTCGTGCACGAGGGTGGCCGCGCCCGTGGGGGTCTCGCTGTCGCCCGGCATGGGGTAGGGGCTGAGCGCGTCGCTGGGCGAGGTCGGGCAGCGCCCGAGGCCCGACGAGGTGACCTCTTCGCACATGCGCGTGGCGCCGTTGGGGTCGGCGCCCGAGATCCAGCGAAAGCCCGGGGAATCGAGGTTCGGGGGCTGGCTGCCGGCGTTGAAGACCCCCACGCGAAAGTCCACGCCCGCGCTGCGCAGGCGGTTGAAGAAGCGCGTGGCGGTGTTGCCCAGGCGCATCTGGTACGAGCCCATGGAGCCCGAGGTGTCGACGGTCCAGATGAAGTCCGCGGCGGGCGGCGCGGCGGCGCGGAACACCTGGCAGTTCGCGCCGAGGCCCTGGTCGATGACCGCGAGGCCGGTCATGTTCACGAGGTCGATGGCGCGGATCGCGGTCTGTGTCGTCGTGTCGTCGTAGAGCGCGCGGGGCGCCACGGTGACCACCACGTCGAGGGTGCCCGCGGCGGCGCCGCTGGTGCGCAGCACGGTGGCGATGTCGACGAGGAACTCCGAGGCCATGCCCGTGTCGACGCCTGGCGGGGGCGCCGTGCCGAGCACCGCGCGGGCGGCGCCGTCGCGCAGGGCCGTGGCCATGGCGGCGCGGGCCACGCGGTACGTCGACGAGATGCCTTCGTTCATTTCGTGCGAGCGGAACGACCGGCCCACCAGCACCGCCGACGCGCCGGTGATGCCGCCGGTGATCTGCGTCTCCAGCCGCGCCGACTCGGCGCGGAGGTCGGTGGACATCGCGCGGAGGTTGAACACCGCGGCGGCGACCTGCGCGCTCGCGTCTTCCATCACCACGCCCGAGAGGTTGGGCGACACCGGCACGCGCCGCGCGCTGCCCCACCGCGGGTCGTGCCCGATCTGCACCTGCGCCATCGGGAGCCCGAGCTGGGTGACCGAGGCGAGCCCCGCGGGGCGACAGATTTCCACGCCGCCCATGGAGTCGGGACGGCCGTCGCCGTCGGTGTCGGGGAGGCGGGGATCGGTCTCGCCGCGTTCGGCGACGATGACCCCGTTGCGGTCGGGGTCCTCTTCGCCGTCGGACACGCCGTCGCCGTCGCTGTCAGAGAGCGTGGGGGAGATGCCCACGCAGCGCTCGCCGGTCATGCACTGCGCGTCCGTCATGCAGGGCACCACGGGGCGGCGCTGCCGCATGCGGTCGGTGGCGACGCAGGCCCGCGGGTAGTTCACCTCGGCGCCGTCGGGCACGTTGTCGCCGTCGCTGTCGGGGCGGTAGGGGTCGGTGCCCAGCGCGCACTCCTCGGCGTTGGTCAGCCCGTCGGCGTCGGAGTCGAACATCCCTGAGCACTGGATCGACACGTCGGGGGCCGTGCTCACGCCGCTGTCGGGCATCGACATCATCATCCCGGCGTCTACGCCCGGGACCGTTGGGATGTCGGGTGCCGCGGTCACATCCGCCGCGCCGTCGACGCGGGATGCGTCCACGCGCGCGTCGACGCGCCCCGTGTCCCTGACCGAGGCGTCTCGCAGCACGACGACATCGGCGAGTGGCGGTGTGCAGGCGATGGGGGCGACGGCGAGGAGCGAGAGCGGGATCCACGAGGCGCGAAGAGAAGACGGCATGAGGAACCTCACCGCGCATTGGAGCACGGCGGGGCCGCACATCGTCAAGCCGTGTGAACGTTGGCGCGTCGGTCGGGGCAACGCCCCGCGGAAGGGGGTGCTCCCGTGCGGCGCGCTCCTGGGCCATGATGGACCCGCGGGTGACGGCGACGTCGGCGCGGAGGAGATCAATGACGCGGGGTGCAGCGGCTCGTGGCGCGGCGGTGTTCGTGGTGGCCCTCGCGGTCGCGGGCTGCGCCGAGGGTGAGCTCGACGACGCCGGGCTCGACAAGGACGTCGCGACCGAGGACCTCGCCCCCGTCGACGATGTCACGGTCGAACTGGACGCGGGCAACGCCGACGACGTGCTCTCCGACCCAGACGTGCCCGCGATCAACGACGCCTCCACCCCGGACGACGTCGTGCGCCCCCCCGTCGACGCGGGCGGATGCGCGAACGACGGCGTCTGTGGCAGCGACCGACGCTGCTGCGCGGGCGTGTGCGTCGACCTGCTCAGCGACCTCGCCCACTGCGGCTCCTGCGGTCGCCTCTGCCAGGTCCCGACCGGCACCGCGGTGTGCGCGCGCGGCGTCTGCGCGGTCGGCGCCTGCCCCGCGCCCCTCGCGGACTGCGACGGCAACGCCGCCAACGGGTGCGAGTGCCAGCGGGGCATGGGCGACCTCCCCGACGACATGTTCGTCGACTCCGACGGCGACGGCATCGACGGCACCGCCGCGCGGGCGATCTTCGTCTCGCCCAACGGCGACGACAGCGCCCCGGGCACCCGCGAGGCACCGCGCCGCACCGTGCAGGCCGGCATCAACGCCGCCGCCCCCATGGGCCTCGCGGTGTACGTCGCGGCGGGCACGTACACCGGCACCGTCAACCTCGCCTCGGGTGTGAGCGTGTACGGCGGATACCGCCCGACCGACTGGTCCCGCGCCGCGACGAACGTCACCACGATCCAGGGCGGGACCACCGCGGTGCTCGCCGCGGGGATCACCGCGCGCGTCGAGCTCCAGCTCCTCACCCTCACCGCCGCCGACGCCATGACCCCGGGCGAGAGCAGTTACGGTGTGCGCGTCGCGGGGTCCTCGGGGGGCGTGACCCTGCACCGCTGCACGATCACTGCGGGCCGCGGCGCTGATGGCACCCCGGGCACCGACGGGACCGCGGGCGCTGCGGGCGGCAACGCCTCGGGGGCCAGCCCGGGGACCTCGTCGTGCGGCGGCACCGGGGGGATGGGCGGCGCGGCCGTGCGCGGTCGCAACAACGGCGCGGCGGGCGCCGCAGGGACCACGGCCATGGGCGGCGCCGCAGGGGGCATGGGCGGGCCGGGCGGCGGGCGCGGGGGAGGATGCCCTGCGATCTCGACGGGGGACAACGCGCCCGACGCCGCGCAGCCCGGGGCGTCGGGGGTTGATGGCGCACACGGCATGGCGGTGCCGCCCACCGTGCGCGGCGCCGATGCGAGCTTCACCCCGCAGGCGGGTGGCAACGGTGCTGCGGCCACGGCGGGCGGGGGCGGCGGGGGCGGGGGATCGGGCGGCGGAGACACCTCGGGCTTTCCCTTTTGCGAGAGCGACACCAGCGGCCGCGGCGGCAGCGGCGGGGGCGGGGGATGCGCGGGCACGCCAGGCACCGGGGGGACCGGCGCGGGGGGGAGCTTCGCGGTCATGGTCCACGGCAGCCCCGTGCGGATCTCGTCCTGCCGGCTCACATCGCGCGCTGGAGGGGCGGGCGGGCGTGGCGGTAACGGCGGCGCGGGCGGCGCCGGGGGCAACGGCAGCCCGGGCACCTCGGGCGGCGGCGACGCGGGCAATGGCGCGCGCGGGCGCGAGGGCGGGCGCGGCGGCAACGGCGGCGGCGGCGCCGGGGGATCGGGCGGCCCGTCGGTGTGCGTCGACGCGGTGGGGGTGACCCCGGTGCAGACCGACACGCCCTGCACCCTCGGCGCCGCGGGGCGCGGGGGCGCGGGCGGAATGACCGGCGCGCCCGCGGGCGCCGACGGGCTCAGCGCCGAGACCCATACGACGATGTAGAAACGTGCATAGGTGATTGCAGCGAAAGGCGTTGTGCGCGACTCGGGGCGTGGGTCAGCCGGCGGTTCGGCGCCCTCGCGCGTAGATCCTTCAACGCGCCGTTGACGCCGCACGGAACCTCCGATGGGATGGTGGGATGCGTAGGCTCCTCTTGCTCCTCGCGACGGTCGCCCTGGCGGCCTGCGACGGTGTCACCGTGGTTGGTGGCATCTCTACCGACGTGCCGCCGGTTGACGGCGCCGTCCTCGATGTCATCGACGTGCCCGTGGCCTGCAGCCCCGACCAGGCGCGCTGCAACGACCGGTGCGTGAGCACCCTCACCGACAGCAACAACTGCGGCGGCTGCGGCCGGGCGTGCGCCGCCGGCCGGGAGCGCTGCGAGAGCGGCGCCTGCGTGCCGAGCTGCGTGGGCGACGAGACCCGCTGCGCGATGGGCGACGCGGGCCTCGCCTGCGTGCGCCTCGCCACCGACCGCAACCACTGCGGCGGCTGCGGGCGCGTGTGCGGGCCCAACGAGGTCTGCGCCAACGGCACCTGCGCGTTCATGTGCGCCGCGGGCACCGTGGAGTGCCGCACCACCGACGGCGACGGCGGCACCACCCGCGCATGCGCCGACCTCATGGGCGACCGCATGAACTGCGGCGCTTGCGGGGCGATGTGCCCGGCGGGCTACGGCTGCACGGGCGGGCGCTGCCGCTTGAGCTGCAACGAGCTGCTCACCGCGTGCCCCGTGCGCGCGAGCGGGGACGCCGGCGTCGACGCGGGGGACGTCCCCGCGGGCCCCGACGGCGGCGCGCTCTGGGAGCCCGAGACCTGCACCGACGTGAACGCCGACCCGCGCAACTGCGGCGCCTGCGGCACGGCGTGCTCCTTCGGCCAGGTGTGCCTGCGCGGGCGCTGCGGCACCAACTGCGGCGTGGGCTTCACCGAGTGCATGGGCGCGTGCCGCGACCTGCAGAGCGACCGCTCGAACTGCGGCGCCTGCGGCACGGCCTGCGCGTCGGGCGAGTCGTGTGAGCAGGGGCGCTGCACCGTGAGCTGCGGCGTCGGCACCACGAACTGCAGCGGCGCGTGCCGCGACCTCCAGAGCGACGTGGCCAACTGCGGCGCGTGCGGCATGGTCTGCCCCGGCGGCTCCGTGTGCTCCCGCGGCGCGTGCCAGGTGAGCTGCGGCGCGGGGACCTCCAACTGCGGCGGCGTCTGCCGCGACCTCGACACCGACAACAACCACTGCGGCGCGTGCGGCATGGCCTGCCCCGCGGGCACGGTCTGCACCCGCGGCGCGTGCCAGGTGAGCTGCGTCGCCGGGACCACCAACTGCAACGGCGTGTGCCGCGACACCCAGACCGACAACAACCACTGCGGCGCGTGCGGCATGGCCTGCCCCAGCGGGCAGGTGTGCAGCGGCGGCGCCTGCCGCGTGAGCTGCGTCACCGGCACCACCAACTGCGACGGGGTGTGTCGCGACACCCAGACCGACAACGCCAACTGCGGCCGCTGCGGCGCGCGCTGCGCCGCGGGGCAGGTGTGCAACGCCGGCGCCTGCGTGGTGTCGTGCGTCTCGGGCACCACCAACTGCGACGGGGTGTGTCGCGACGCCCAGACCGACGTGAACCACTGCGGCGCCTGCGGCCGCGCGTGCCCCGCGGGGCAGCTCTGCTCCCGCGGCATGTGCCAGGTGAGCTGCGGCGCCGGGACCACCGACTGCACCGGCGTCTGCCGCGACCTGCAGACCGACGTGAACCACTGCGGCGCCTGCGGCAACGCGTGCCCCGCGGGCAACCGCTGCGTCTCGGGGGCCTGCGTGGTGTCGTGCCCCGGCGGCGCCGTGGAGTGCTCCGGCGTGTGCCGCGACCTCGCCACCGACAACAACCACTGCGGCCGCTGCGGCAACGCCTGCCCCAGCGGGCAGGTCTGCGCCCGCGGGAGCTGCGCGGTGTCGTGCCAGGCGGGGCAGTCCAACTGCGCGGGCGTGTGCCGCGACCTGCAGACCGACGTGAACCACTGCGGCGCCTGCGGCACCACCTGCGCCGCGGGGCAGCTCTGCGTGAACGGGCGCTGCGCGCTGAGCTGCGGCGGCGGGCTCACCAACTGCACCGGCTCGTGCCGCGACCTGCAGACCGACACCGCGAACTGCGGCGCCTGCGGCAACACCTGCGCGAGCGGGCAGATCTGCCGCGCCGGCGCCTGCGTCGTCACCTGCCCCACCGGGCAGAACGAGTGCAGCGGCACCTGCCGCGACCTGCAGACCGACAACAACCACTGCGGCCGCTGCGCCAACGTCTGCGGCGCGGGCACCGTGTGCGTCGGCGGCGCGTGCACCGTGGTCTGCGCCGCGGGGCTCAACAACTGCTCGGGCGTGTGCCGCGACCTGCAGACCGACAACAACCACTGCGGCGCCTGTGGCAACGCCTGCGCCGCGGGCACCGTGTGCCAGCGCGGGGTGTGCGTGGTGACCTGCGGCGCGGGCCTCACCGCGTGCTCGGGCGTGTGCCGCGACCTCGTGAACGACCGCAGCCACTGCGGCGCCTGCGGCAACGCCTGCGCCTCGGGGCAGGTGTGCAGCGCCGGCCGCTGCGTGGTGTCGTGCGGCACCGGGCTCACCAACTGCACCGGCGTGTGCCGAGACATCAACACCGACAACGCCAACTGCGGCATGTGCGGGCGCGCCTGCGCCTCGGGGCAGGTGTGCTCCGGCGGCAGCTGCGTGGTGTCGTGCGGCGCGGGACTCACCAACTGCGCGGGCACCTGCCGGGACACGCAGACCGACGTGAACCACTGCGGCGCCTGCGGCAACGCCTGCACCTTCGCCAACGGCGTGGGCGCGTGCGTCGCGGGCCGCTGCCAGCTCGCGGCCTGCCTCACCAACTTCTCGGACTGCAACAGCAACCCCGCCGACGGCTGCGAGGTTGACGGCCGCACGCGCTGCGGCGGGATGTGCGGCGCGCTCTGCCCGAGCGGCGCGACCTGCCAGAGCGGCGTGTGCACGCGCTTCCCCTCCACGGGCGCAGAGGGCGCCTTCGCGCCGGTGACCAACACCACGCTCTCGCCCGGCGTGCACAACTTCACCACCATCAACATCCCCGCGGGGGTCACCGTCAGCACCAACGGGTCGGGCGTGCTCGACCTGCGGGCCACGGGCTCGGTCGTCGTCGCGGGCGTGATCACCACCACGGGCGGCGCGGGCGGCCCGCACACCGACTGCATCGACAACGCCTCGGGCGCCGGCGGCGGCACCACCGGCGCGCCCACCACGGGCGGATCGGGTGACATCTACTCGGTGAGCAGCCCCGCGGGTGGCCCCGCGGGCGTTGGCGGCGTGGGCCCTGCGGGGACCAACGGCAGCCTCGCCATCGGCGGCCGCGGCGGCACGGGCGGCGGCGGCGGCGGCGGCTGGAACGGTCACCTCGGCACCGGGGTGAGCTTCGGCGGCGGCGGCGGCGGCGGCGGCGGCGGCTCCGCGGGCGGCGGCGGCGGCGGCGGCTACGTCTGCGGCGAGACCAGCCGCGTCGGCGCGTCGGGCGGCAACGGCGGCGGCCCCGGCGGCGGGCTCGGCGGCACGGGCGTGGGCGCCCTCGGCAACGGCGGCAGCGCGGGCTCGTACACCCTCTACAACGGCGGCGGCGGGACCATCGGCGCGGTGTGCTCCTCGGGGCGTCGCGGCGGCGGCGGCGGCGGCGGGTCCATCGGCACCGCGGCCGCGGCGGACCTCGCGGTGGAGACCACCTTCGCCCCGGGCTCCGGCGGCGGCGGCGGCGGCGGCGATGAGGGCACCGGCGGCGGCGGCGGCGGCGGCGCGCTGCGCGTGGCCACCACCGGCACCCTCACCCTCACGGCCTCGGCGCAGCTCCTCGCCAACGGCGGCGCGGGCGCGCGCGCGGCCTGCGCGGGCGGCGCGGGCGGCGGCGGGTCCGGCGGCGTGGTGTTCCTCTACGCGCCGACGGTCTCGGTGGCCACGGGCGCGACCGTGAGCGCCCTGGGCGGCGCGGGCGGCGCGGCGAACTCGCCGGGCTCGGGCGTGGGCGGCGCGGGCGGCCCCGGCCGCGTGCGCATCGCCGCCACGGCGGGGCAGTGCACCCTCTCGGGCACCTTCAACCCGCCGCTGGTCAGCGGCTGCGCGGTCACCGCGGGCGCGGGCACGCAGAACCGCGCGTACGTCAGCGAGTTCCCGCTCTGAGCAGCCGTCGGGTCACTCCATCGCGTTGCAGCGCAGCGCGATGCGACGACGACCGGACCACGCATCCCCCACCCACCGACCCCCCTCCGCGCGCAGCACGAAGCTGCGCACGGGCTCGCGCTCCTCGCGCCCCTCTCGGCCCTCGTCCTCTTCGAAGGGCTCGCCCGCGCCCATCTCCTGCGCGCACACCCCACCTCGCGTGAGCGACAGCACCTGCTCGTGCTGCCAGCGTCCGCGCTCGAGGAACCACCCGTCCCCGCGCACCACCGGCACCGCGTGGACCCACCGCGCCTCGCCCTCCGCGGTCGCCCCGGGCGCACACGGCCCGGTGCGCGCGTCGGGCGCGGGGACCTCCACGTCGACGTCGTCCACCCCGTCGAGCGGATGGAACCGCAGTCGTCCCGGGGGCGCGGCGATCCAGAGCCCGTCGCGGTCCCCCCAGCGCCCCGCCGCGGCGTCTTCGATGGCGCCCGCGAACGCGTAGCTCCTTCGTCGCAGCACGGCCCCGCCCGTGTCAACGCGCGCGAGGGTGACCAGGGATGCCTCGGGGCGCACGTCGTCCACGCGCACCACGAAGCCCTCGGGGAACGCGTGCACCTCGACCCCGCTCGGCGCGGCCCGGCCGAGGTGCAGGTCATACACCCCCCCCATCGTCGCCAGGAGGTGATCACATCCCCTTGTGTCGCAACGGGTAAGCAGCGCCGCGGGGCGGTCTGCGAGCGCGACCCCGCGCACCTCGGCGCGCACCCCCACGCGCGGCGGGACCGCCCCCTGCACGTGCCCCTGCGCGCGGTCACCCTCCCAGGTGACCGTCACCGCGTCGCCCGCGGCCACCGCGCGCACCGCGTAGCCCGTGCTCGCCGCGCCGTGGTCGATCTCTCGCGCCGCCGAGACCGCGCCGTGCTCACAGGTGATCGTGCGCTGCGGAACCCCTTGCAGCACAAGGGGATGGAACGACCGCGCGGCGAGCGCCGGGTCCTCCCCCGCGCCCTCGGGGGTGAGGTGCAGCGCGTCGCCCAGGGCGCACCAGCCCCCCGCGCACGAGAGCGCGACACCGCCCAGCGGCAGCGACGCAGACGCGCCCTCCACCGGGGGTGGCAACGGGGCCCAACGCGCGCCGTCGTCGGAGCGACGGAGCGTCCCCGCGTCGACGGACCACGCGAGCCACGCGCCCTCATCGCTGACGCCCGCGAAGTCTCCGGGCAGCGCCACCGCGCGAAATCCCTGAGCGGTCCGCAGCACCGCGCGCCGCCCGGTGTCTCCCCGGGGGATCACCGCGAGGCCCGCCCGCGTCACCGTCGCCGTCAGGCCGCGGGGGGCGGGCAGCGTTGCCTCACCGCGAACGCGCCCTGCGACGTCGACCGCGACGAGGTGTTCTCCATCGTGCAGCAGGATCTCTCCCGTGTGCGCGGCCACCAGCGCGCCCTCACGCCGCAGCGTGTGGCGGGTGCCTTGCGCGTCGGTGACGCACAGCGCGCCGCGCGGCGCATCGCCCTGCGCGCAGGGCGCGGCCGTGACCCAGAGGGCAGAGCGCGCGTCGAAGCGCACCTCGCCCACGGGCGCGGCGTCGCGCTCGTCGCGCAGCACGTGCCACCCGGCCTCGTCGACCCCGCGCGCGAGGACCACCCGCGCCCACGACCGCGTGCACACCGCGCCGACGCCGCCGTTGTAGACCGCGAGGGCGCAGTCGGCGCCGGGGGTGGCCTCGTCGCGCAGCACCGCGCCGTCGCGCGCGCGCCGGGTCACGAAGCGCGATCCCTCCACCGAGAACACCGCGCGGCCGTCGGGCGACACGCTCGCGCCGGGCACCAGCGACCACGGCGGGCGGCCCAGCGCCGCGCGCACCCGCGCGCTCACCTCGGGCGGCACCGTCAGCGCGGGGGCGGGGGCGCGGGGGCGGTCGTCGGGCACCAGGGTGCCCTCGCGCACGGTGTGGCTGCCCGCGGTGGTGAGGACGTGCACGCCCTGCTCGTCGATCCAGAGCGCGAGGGCCACGCCCGCGGGCAGGCGCACGGGGGTGAACCGCGCGCCGCCGTCGACCGAGCGCAACAATGCGCCCGGCTCGGTGATCGCCAGCACCGTGCGGGGATCAACGCTCAGCGCGTGGATCACCCGCGCCAGGGGCAGCGCGCGCACGGTCCCGTCGGCGTCGAGGCGGTGCGCGCGGAGCGTGGCGTCGCGCACGACGAGGGCGCCCTCGTGGTGCGCGCCCTGGGTGATCCCGCCGCCGCGGTCGGGCCCGCGGTCGACCCGCGCGGGCAACTCACCCAGCCGGGTCAACGCGCCCGTGAAGGTGTCCGCGCGCCACAACCCACCGTCCTCGGTGGCGAAGCGCCAGGTGCCGTCGGCCATGCGCGCGGTCGCCGCGATGGCGCTGCGGGGGTGCGGCGCGGCCGCGGGGCGACCGTTCTCCGCGCGCACCGCGCCGTGCAGGGTGAGGCCCTCGCGCACGCGCACCTCGGGGGTCGTGGGAGGGCGAACGAGGTACCGCAGGCGCGGAGCCGGAGCGGCGTCCCGCGCGGCGGAGGTCACGGGGCGGGGGGCGCGGCGCGCGCAGGCGGCCGTCAGCAACGCGAGGGTGAGCGACAGGCGGCGCATGGGGCCGTGGACCATAGCGCCGGTCCGAGCGCGGCGTTCAGCCGTCGCGCATCATCGCGACCACCACGGGCCCGCGCTGCCCGACCTGGCCGTACCAGCGCGACGACTGGAGCTCTCGCGCGGCCTCGGCGTAGCGCCCGGCGTCGAGGGCCTCGAGGGTCTTGGTGAAGCGCCCGAAGCCGCTGGTGCCGAGGTTGAAGGTGAGGTCCACGCAGGCGTGCTGGCGCCGCGCCGAGAGCGCGTCGAAGGTGCGCACCAGGCGGTGGGCGCCGTCGATGGCGGCGGCGAGGTCGGGCTCGAAGAGCTCGTCGACCTGATCGTGGGTGAGCGTCACGCCCCCCGACCGCACGGCCTGGAGCTCGAAGCCCAGGGCCGTGAGCTTCGCGCCCGCGTCGGCGCGGTCGAGGTTGAAGCCGATGCCGATGGTGGGGTGCCCCGCGGTGCAGACGTACGCCTTCTGGCGTCGGCCTTCGTACCGCTCGATGTGGTCCCAGAGGGTGTCGTAGTCCTTCACGCGTGCCATGGCGCGCACTGTCGCCGTGGTCGCGCGAACACCGCAAACCTTCGACGGTCGTCCCGGCGGTTGGGAAAGGGCGACAGCACCATTAGCGTTGGGGGGGGAGGACGCTGGTGCTGCCGCCGAGACTTCTAAGTGCGTGATCCGTGCCATCGGGGGCAACTCCGGGAAACATAGTGATTCACGTCAGTGTTGGGCGGCAGATTCGTTTCAGAAATGAAAGGTAGATTTCACCTGCGCGAGGTCTCGGGTCGGGCTGCGGGTTTCTCCCGCGCGGCCGCGGTGCGCTGGTAGAGAAGCGCGGTCATGCGCTTGATGAAGTTTGGCGGCACCTCCGTGGGCGATCCCGCTCGCATCGCGAACCTGTGCGACATCGTGGTGGGGGCGCGGGCCCTGAGCCCCGTGGTGGTGGTGAGCGCGGCGTCGAAGGTCACCGACATGCTGCTCACCGCGGCCCGCGCGGCCGCCGGGGGAGCGCCCTCCAGCGAGGCCATCGAGGCGCGGGTCACCACCCTCCTCGCGGCCTTCGACCTCCCGCGGGACCTCGTGGAGCCCGAGCTCCTCGCGCTGCGCCGCACGCTCGACGCCATCGCGGTGTTTCGCCACGCCTCGCCCGAGGCGCTGGACCTCGTGGCCTCCTTCGGCGAGCGGGTCTCGGCCCGGGCCATCGCGGCGACCTTGCGGCTCCGCGGGGTGAACGCCGTGCACTACGACGCCTGGGACCTCGGGATGATCACCGACGAGAACTTCCTCGGCGCCGAGCCCCTCGCGACCGCGCACGCCGCGCTGCGCGAGGCCCTCACCGCGCGGGTGGAGGCGGGCGAGGTGCCCGTGGTCACGGGCTTCATCGGCAAGACCGCCGACGGGCGGGTCACCACCCTGGGCCGTGGCGGGAGTGACTACACCGCGGCCATCCTCGGCGCCGCCGTGGGCAGCGACGAGATCGAGATCTGGACCGACGTGCCCGGGGTGATGTCGAGCGATCCGCGGGTGGTGCCCGAGGCGCACACCATCCCGGTGCTGTCGTTCAACGAGGCCGCCGAGCTCGCGTACTTCGGGGCCAAGGTGCTGCACCCCAAGACCATCCTCCCCGCGGTGCGCAGCGGGATCCCCGTGCGCGTGAAGAACACCTTCGAGCCCGCGCACCCCGGCACGGTGATCACCGCGGAGGGCGACCCCCACGCCCAGGGCGCCCGGGCCATCGCGCACAAGAAGGGCATCGCGGTGGTGAGCGTGGTCTCGTCGCGCATGCTCCTCGCGCACGGGTTCCTCGCGCGCATCTTCGAGGTCTTCGCGCGGCACCGGGTGGTGGTCGACCTCGTGTCCACCAGCGAGGTCAGCGTGAGCTGTACGGTTGATCGTGAAGAGGGCCTCGACGCGGCGTGTGAAGAACTCCGGGCCTTCGCCGAGGTCACCGTGGCCCGCGCCCGGGCACTCGTCTGCGTGGTCACCTCGGGCACCGCGGCCGCGCGAGAGCTCCTGCCCCGGGCCTTCAGCGCGCTCGCCGCCGAGGGACACACCGTCGAACTGATCTCCATGGGCGCCAGCGCGATCAACGTCTCGGTGGTGCTTCCCGACGCGCAGGTCGACGGGGCCGTGCGGGCGTTGCACCGCGGGCTCTTCGCGGGAGCCGTCGGTTGAAGCCCGTCTGGCTCGGCCCCAAGCGCGCGGCGCGGCTCGCGGAGCGCTTCGGCACGCCCACCTACGCGTACTCCGCGAAGATCCTGCGGGGGCGGTGCCGGGCGATGACCCGGGCCTTCCCCGCGACGCAGATCCGCTACGCGATGAAGGCCAACGCGAACCCCACATTGCTCCGGCGGATCCGCGCCGAGGGCATCGGGGTCGACGCGGTCTCGCGCTACGAGGTGCGCCTCGCCAAGGAGCTCGGCTTCGCCCGCAAGGACATCCTCTACTCGGGCAACAACCCCGACAACGAGGAGCTCGACGCGGTGCACCGCGCGGGGGTGATGCTCAACCTCGACGCGCTCTCCTCGCTGCGGCGCTACGGCGCGCGCTTCCCCAACAGCCCGGTCTCGCTGCGGCTGAACCTCGAGATCGGCGCGGGGCACCACCCCCACGTGGTCACCGCGGGGCCCGACTCGAAGTTCGGGCTCTCGGTCGACGACCTCCCCGAGGCCGAGGCCATCGCGCGGCGCTACGGGATGCGCATCGTGGGGCTGCACCAGCACATCGGCAGCGGGGTCTTCGAGCTCGACCTCTTTCTCCGCGCGATGGAGCCCTTGATCCAGCTCCTGCCGCGCTTCCCCGGGCTGGAGTTCGTCGACGTGGGCGGGGGCTTCGGCGTGCCCTACCGCGACGACGAGAGCGCCATCGACCTGGAGCACTGGGGCCAGCAGATCCGCGCGCGCATCGGCCGCGCGGTGGCCGACCTCGGGCGACCGCTGCGCCTCGCCATCGAGCCCGGGCGCTACCTCGTGTGCGAGGCCGGCGTGCTCGTGACCCGGGTCACCACCGTGAAGCGCACGCAGGACCGCACCTTCGTCGGCGTCGACTCGGGGATGCACCACCTCATTCGCCCGGCGCTCTACCAGTCGTATCACCCCATCACGGCGTGGCCGCGGCGCGAGGGCGCGCCCGAGCGGTGCTTCGTCGTGGGACCCATCTGCGAGAGCGGCGACGTGCTCGCCGAGGACCGCACGATGGTCGCGCCCGCGGAGGGCGACCTCGTGGTGGTGGCCAACGCGGGCGCGTACGGCTACGCCATGGCGTCGCACTACAACCTCCGGGCGCGTCCGGCCGAGGTGCTGGTCGACGGCGACGCGATGAAGCGCATCCGCGCGCGGGAGCGCTACCGCGACCTCGTGCGTCCCGGGGACCTTCGCCCCCGCGGGTGAGACGTCGCCTCCCCCGCCCGGGGACGCGACCCGGGAGAGCGTGCTAAGGCACCGCACACATTCCTCCCTTCGCCTGACGGAGTCTGTGTGCGCCTCTCCTCGCGTCTGCTCTTCGCCCTGTCAGTCTGTGCCGCGGCCTCGGCGGTGCCTTCGCCCTCCGACGCGGTGGTCATCGCGCGGGTGACCCGGCGGGGGTACATCCTCACCGACGACCCCGAAGCCGAAGACTTCGGGCCGCAGATCCCCGCGGGGAACACCCGGGAGACCTACCGCTTCATTCAAGAGGTCACCGCGGTCCTGTCGTTCCACAAGGGCTTCGTGCCGGGGCGCTTTCTCGCCTCGATGCAGCTCCCCTCCACGCAGGACCCCCTCGCGTACTACCTCCCGATCCGCAACGACGTGCGCGGCCTCGGGCTGCGCGGGGCCGACGGGCGCAGCGAGATCTACGACAACAACCGCGCGCTGGGCACGTCCTTCGACATCGACGGCTACCTCTACCTGAACTCCCTGCGCTTCTACACCGACCCTCGCGCGGTGAACTACGGGCGCTACCTCATCTGCACGCAGGAGTTCGGGCACCGCTTCGGCGCCTTCGTCGAGACCCCGGCGTACCCCGCCTCGGTGCTCGCCGCGCAGCAGGACGGCGGGGTCTCCGACGCGGCGGTGGACGGCGGCGCGGACGGTGGGCTCCCTCCGGCGCTCGCCCGCGACGCGCTGCTCGGGCGCGGCAACGTCACCTCCACGGGCATGGTGATCAACCGCTCGCACTGGAGCTATTTCTTCAACTCCGGGGGCTCGCCCATGGAGGGGAACAACTGGGAAGAGACCTCGCCCGGGAACTTTCGCACGGGCCGCCCCACGTTCCGCTTCTCGGACTTCGACCTGTATTTCATGGGTCTGCTCCCGCGCACCGAGGTGCGCCCGGGCTTTCTCATCGCCGAGCCCCAGAACGTGCCCCGCGGGATCTCTCGCAACTCTCCGCCCGAGTTCTACAACCGCTCCGTCTCCGTGCGCGGTCGGCGCGTCGACGTCACCATCGACGACGTGATCCGCCAGAACGGTCCGCGCAACCCCGCGTACCCCGCCGCGGCGCGGGAGCTCGACGTGGTGTGGATCCTCTGGGCCCCCGTGGGCGCCGTCGACAACGCCCTCGCCGACGAGTTCGACGAGGCCATCGACTCGTGCGCGCTGGGCTACAGCACCTCCACGGGCAACCGCGGTCGCCTCAACGCCGTGGTCGCGCCGCCCACGCCCGTCGAAGACGCGGGCACCCTCGAAGACGTCGCGCGCCCCGACATCGTGCTGCCCGACGACGTCTCCCGCCCCGGCACCGACGAAGACGCTGGGGTTCGTGACGTTCCTTCGAGCGAGGTGCCGCTCAGCGTGGACGCGGGTGCCGACGGCGGCACCACCCCGCCCCCGGCCCAGGGCTGCGGCTGCGCGGTGCCGGTGTCTCGTTCGTCGCACGGCGCCCTCGCGCTCGCGGCCCTCGCGGCGCTGCTGGGCCGTCGCCGTCGGTCACCCGCGAAGTAGTTCGAGGGCGAACGAGTTCGCGTCGCAACCGCTTCGGACGCAGAGGCTTTGACGACAACACGGGCCGCGCGTCCTGCGTGTGGTCACCGGGCGCCGCGGCGACGCACCTTGTCGTTCGTGAGGATCGACGACGCGGCCTCGACGCGGCGACCGAGGTCCCTCAGTTGCGCGTCGACCTCGGCGGCCAGCGCGGCCATGCGCGCGACGCCCGCGAGGAGCCGCGGGTGCGTCACCGCGGGCAGCTCGGCGCGCACGGCCTCGACGAGCGCGGGCGACAGCGGGCGCGCGTCGCCCGAGGCGCGGGCCACGGTCACCCGGAGGCCCGCGTCGCCCTCGAGCTCCGTGGCGTCAGGCGCGCCGATCTCGGCGGGCGCGGCGCGCGCGGCGGCGAGCATCGAGGCGGCGGCCTCGTAGGAGCACGCCGCGAGGGCGCGTGACCCCTCGCGATCGCGCGGGTTGTAGAGGTGCCACCACACGAAGCCAAGGCGCGCCGGACCGCCGCTCCAGAAGGTCGCCGCGGGGGCTCCGTCGGTGGCCAGGAGGGGCGTGCGACCGTCGGGGAGCGACACCCACGTGGCCCCCCACTGCCGCGACACGGGGTGGAATCCCGCGCGCTCGGGGAAGGTGATGAGCCCGTCGAGCGCGTACCACCCGTTGCCCATCGGGCTCCCGAAGGCGCGGCCGTCGATGCCTTCGGCGTGGGCCGGCTCGTCGGGGGGGCACCACGACACGAAGCCCCCGATGCCGTCGCGCGCGCCGAGCGGAGAGCGCGCCGCCCGCGGAGGCACTGCCAGGAGGAGCGACGACGAGACGCGGCCCGGGCGCGAGGCCGTCCACGCGGACTCTCCGTCGGCGAGCGCGCGGCCCGTCACGGGTTCGAAGCGCGCGTGGCGATCGCCGACCCTGGCGTGAATGGCCACGCCGTCGAAGTGCGGGTTGGATGCGACGGTGGAGGGCGTGGAGGCGAGGTCGGCGCGGCGCACCGGGCGGCCGTCGAGGGTCATGAGGCCGCCGCGGTCCATGAGGTCGACGAGGGCCGGGTGCGCGTACGGGAGCTTCAGGTCGGTGACGCTCTGCCCCGCGACGATCCATCGGGCCTTGTGGTCACCCGTGACGCAGAGGGCGTCGCCGTCGACGAAGATCGCCGCGCGGAGCCACGGGAATTCCTCCGCGAACACGGGGTCGACGTGGTCGAGCACGATGCCCTCGGGGCCCACGATGACCAGCCGGTCACCCTTCGAGAGGGCCAGGTGCGGAAACACGCTCGGCGCCACGCAGAAGCCCGAGCCGAGGCGGTCGGCGGCCTCGTCGAAAGCCTCCCAGCCCCACTCGTCCATGAGCCCGCCGCGGAGCTGCTGCTGGAGCAACGTCGCCGCGTCGAGCCGTCGCAGGGCCTCACCGATGCGCGGGCACGCCGCGAGCACCGCGGGCTGACAGAGCGTGACGAGGGCGTTGCGCAGGGCCACGAAGGCGCCGAGGGTCCCGACGTCGGCGAGGTGGGCCACGACGCGGTCGGCGAGGTGCTCGAGCGCGGCCACCGCGGCGGGGATCGCCGCGAACTTCGCGACCGCGTTGGCGAGCCCGGTGTTGTCGAGCGAGCGCTCGAGGCTGAGCCCCAGGCGCGGGCCGTACACCGGGTGCGCCACGATGCGCGCGAGGTGCTGATGCGGCCGATCGAGGGGCGCGGAGGACCACTCGTAGAGCTCGAAGGTGGCGTGCTCGCAGCGCTCGAAGGAGAGCGGCGCGTCGAGCGCGAGGAGCAGCTCGGTGAGCTCGGGCACATGAAAGCGCGCCCGGTGGTCGAAGCCCGCGGGCTTGAGCGCCGACACGGTCTCCCCGCGCGCGCGCATCGTCGCGAGGAGGGGCGCGAGGGTGGTCTCGAGGCTCGCACGCACCGACGCGTCGGCGGCGCTTGGCTCGCCCACGGCGAGGCACTGATCGACGAGGGCGCGGGCCGCGTGGGGCGCCGTCGCGGCCACGCGCGCGCCGACCTGAGCGACCGAGAGCGCGTGGAGCCATCCGGGCGTGCGGTGCTGCGTGGGCGGGAGGTCGATCACCGCGGCGAGCGCCTCGGGGTGCGCGTCGAGCGTGGGTCCGAGGAGGATCGTCGCGGCGCGCCAGAGGTCGTCGTCGATGGCGGCGCGCGCGGTCGCGTCGACGATCCACGCGGCGAGGGCGGTGGTGGCGCACGCGCGTCCGAGCGCGGCGAGGTCGCCGAGGAGCTGGTCGGTCGGCGCCTCCCCGCGGCGCACGGCCTCGACGGCGGCGCGGGTGATCTGCGCGCCGAGGTCGAGGCGCTTCGCGGCGCCCGCGGCCCTCGCGAGGAGGGCGAGCTCTTTGACCCACACGGCGCCCCCGCGGGCGAGGGCCTCGGCGACGAGCGTGGCCTCGTCGAGGTCGACGGCGCCCGTGCGCTTGCGCTCGGCGGCCCGCGCGGCGGCGTGACACGTCGCGGCGTTGCCGCGTCCTCCGTGTTCGAAGATGGCGGCGGCGACGAGGTCCCACACGGCGATGAGCTCGTCGGCGTCGCCGAGGGTCTTGGCGAGCGTCTTGGCGGCGGTGACGGCCTTCGCGGCCCCCTTCGGCGCGCTCGCGACGATGGCGTCGACCGCGGCGCGCGTCTTCGCCGACAGGGCTCCCTCGCGACGCCGCAGCGCCGCCAACGCCTTCACCGTCAGTTCGTCGGGGGGAGGAGCCTCGGGTTTCGCGGGCGGACTCTTCGCGCGTGCCATGGTGGTCGCGAAGGTACCAACTCCAGAGGGCCATCGGGGGAGGAGAGGGCGCGGGTCTGATCTGGCGCGAGGCCCGATCCGCCCGTGGCCCGGGTATCCTCCCGGGGATGCGTCGAGACACCTTGCGCCGAGCGATGCTCCTGCTGTGCACGTTGGGGTGCAGCAGCCGCTTCTGGGCTGCGGCCTCGGGCACCTACGCGTGCGAGGCGGCGGTCTCGGAGACCACCTGCGGCCGCACCTACGCCAACACCTCCCGCGAGGTGACGCTCCAGGGCGGCGGCACCGATGTGATGTCGCTGGAGGCGCCTGCGTCATCGTCCATCAGCGGGTCGGGCCCCTGGGGCTCCGTGCAATTCGGCGCGCAGGCGGACCCGGAGGTCTACCGCGGCACCGGCGGCATGTCGTGCGGCGGCGACTCGGTCACGTACACGCAGCGCGCGGCCCTCACCTCGGTCGGAACCGGGCGCGTCGCGATGACCGTGCGCTTCGACTACGGTCCCACCGCCGCGGCCTGCGGGGGCGTGGCGGGCTGTCGCCTCGTGTACGACGTGACCTGCACGCGGGTGCGGTAGCGCGACCTCCGGCTGTCCATGGGGGCGACGCGAGGCACGACGCGGACCGCACCCCGCGGCGCGCGCGGCGGCGAGGTCGTCGGCGTCGGCCACGCGGAGCGTGAGGTCCCGCGCGAGCTGCGCGATGCGGGCGAGGTGCGCCGCGTCGAGGTTCGCCGCGGTGTCGCAGGGGCGGTGGTAGCAGCGGCGGTCCTCGGTGAAGAAGAAGGTCGTGGGGATGCCCGCGTCGCAGAAGGACAGGTGATCGGAGTCCTCGCCGGGCTCGCCGAGGTCCACGCGGAGGTCGGTGTAGGCGGGCAGCAGCGCGTCGAGGGCCGTGCGCCCGAGCGTGCCCGGGAAGGTGTGCAGCGCGTTCAGGCAGCGCGCCGACGACCAGCTCCCCACCATGTCCAGGTTGAGCATGAACGCGGTGTCGCGCAGCGCGAGGCCCGGCGGCGGGGCGCGCACGTACGCGCGGGAGCCCTGGAGCCCGGCCTCTTCGGCGCCGAAGGCCACGAAGGCCACCGTGCGGCGCGGGCGCGCGGCGCGGGCGGCGAGGTCCTCGGCGAGCGCGAGCACGACGGCGACGCCGGACGCGTCGTCGTTGGCCCCGGGGTACATCTGTCGCGCGTTGGCCCCGAGGTGATCGTGATGTGCGCCGACCACGATCACCTCGCGCGCAACGGCGGGATCACCGCCGCGCAGCACGCCGACCACGTTCGCCGTCTCCACGGTGTCGTCGTCGTCATCGCGAAACGTGAAGGGGTGCTGAAACCCGTCGCCCGCCGGCGCGAGGCCCGCGTCGCGCATCCGGGAGGTGATGAGCGCGCGTGCGAGGACGTCCTCCGGGGTGTGGGGCGCGCGCCCGCGCATCGACGGAGAAGCCAGCGCCTCCACGGTCGCGAGCAGGGCCGCGGCGGTGAGCGGGTCCCGTCGCGCGGGGGTCGGAGGCGGTGTTGGCGCGGGAGGCGGAGGAGACGGCGGTGGAGGGACGACCGTGGGAATTGCGGGTGGCGCGCGGTCGGCGCGGGGCACGGGCGCTTGTCGGCACGCGAGCGCGGAGACCAGCACGCAGACGATCCCTCGCGACGCGGCGCTCACGACGCACACATCCCCGTGACGGACCGCATCGGCCCTCCCGAACGCGACGCCGCGAAGACGCTCACGCCCCGAGTCGTTCGAGGGCCAACGAGATCGCATCGCGCACCGTGGCCGCGCGCACCTCGGCGCGGCCGATGGCGCCGTAGTCCTTCTGCACGTGCAGCGTGGGGCCGCCGCGCAGGGCCGCCGCGAGGTGCACCCGCCCCGCGGGACGTCCCTCCGACGGACCGGGGCCCGCCACCCCGGTCACCGCGAGCACCAGCGACACCTCGGGCGCGCCGCGCGCGAGCGCGCCATCCACCATCGCCCGGGCCACGGCCTCGTTCACCGCGCCGTCGCGCGCGAGCAATTCGGGATCGACCCCGAGCATCGCGGTCTTCGCGGCGTACGAGTACACCACCCACCCCCGGTCGACGACGTCCGACGCGCCCGGGACGTCACACAGCGTCGCCGCGATGCGCCCCGCGGTGAGCGACTCCGCCGTGGCCAGGCGCAGCCCGCGGGACCGACACGCGTCCAAGAGCTTGCGGCACAAGGCTTCGTCGTCACTCATGACCCGCGCCCGAAGACCACCGGCCGCAGGGCCTCGCGACGCAGGAACTGCGAGGGGTCGCCGGCCTTCTCGCTGAGCCGGCCCTCGTGAAAGATGCCCACGCGCTCCAGCCAGGCCTCGAACTCGGGCGCGGGGCGCAGGCCGTAGATCTCGCGCAGTGTGGCGTTGTTGTGAAACGACGTGGTCTCGTAGTTGAGCATCACGTCGTCGCCCACGGGGATGCCCATGAGGTAGTTCACCCCGGCCGAGGCGAGGAGCATCTCCAGGCACTCCACGTCGTTCTGATCACACTCCGCGTGGTTGGTGTAGCAGGCGTCGCATCCCATCGAGATGCCCGAGAGCTTGCCCATGAAGTGGTCCTCAAGGCCCGCGCGGAGGATCTGCTTGCCGTCGTGGAGGTACTCCGGGCCGATGAAGCCCACCACGGAGTTCACCAGAAAGGGCTGGTACCGCCGCGCGAGGCCGTAGGCCCGGGCCTCCATCGTGAGCTGGTCGGCGCCGTGGTGCGCGTTCGCGCTGAGGGCCGTGCCCTGGCCCGTCTCGAAGTACATCACGTTGGGCCCCTTGGCCGTGCCGAGCTCCCGGGTCATCGCCCAGGCCTCGTCGAGCAGCGCGATCGAGACGCCGAAATTCCGGTTGGCCCCCTCGCTGCCCGCGATGCTCTGAAAGCAGAGGTCCAGCGGGGCGCCGCGGCGCATGGCCTCCATCTGCACGGTGATGTGCGAGAGCACGCAGTTCTGCGTGGGCACGCCGAGGGCCTCCATCAGCGCCTTGGTGCGTGTGAGGATCTCCGCGGTGCTCTCGGCGGTCTCGGTGGAGGGGTTCACGCCGATGACCGCGTCGCCGTTGCCGTACGACAGCCCCTCGAGCACCACCGCGAGCACGCCCTCGACGGAGTCTCGGGGGTGGTTGGGCTGCAGCCGCGACGAGATGCGACCGGGCAGGCCGATGGTGTTGTTGCACCGCGCCACCACGCGGATCTTCTTCGCCGCGGCCACGAGGTCCATGTTGGACATCAGCGAGGTGACCGCGGAGATCATCTCCGGGGTGAGCCCGGGTGACACCGCGAGGAGGTCAGCGCCGGTGGTGCCGTGGTCGAGGATCCAGTCGCGAAACTCCCCCACGGTCTTGCCCGCGACCCGCCGTCGCGCGGAGGCGTCATTGGTGTCGACGAAGAGGCGCGTGAGCTCGTCGTCTTCGTAGGGCACCGAGGGGTGCTCGAAGAGGGTCCCGAGGGTGAGCTCCGAGAGCACGCGCTTCGCGGCCACGCGTTCGCGGGCGGAGCGCGCGGCGATGCCCGCCTGCACGTCGCCCGACCGCAGCTCGCTGGCGCGCGCGAGGACCTCCTTCACCGACCCGAAGGAGAAGCTCCGACCGAACACACACGCGCCGAGGGCCATGACCCCTGCGTTGTACTCGAAATCCGCGCGGGCCACAGCGCCGCGGGGCTCTGGCGCTAATCAGGGATCCGTACGCTGCGACGCTTCGACTTGAATCTACGTGGCATCAACCGTCACGACGAGCGTCCCCCAAGGGATGC
>JBILLI010001017.1:0-2500 GCA_044376155.1 Polyangiales bacterium | reverse complement strand
CTGCGGCCGTGGCCGACGTCGCCGCCGTGGCCGCCGCGCCCGTCGTCGCCCCCGCCCCCGCGCCCGCCGCCCCGGTGATCGCGGCCGCGGCACCGCCGCCCACCGCGCCGACACCCGCCGCGGAGCCTGCCGCGGCCCCCGAGCCCACCGCGCCGCGTGCCCACCGCGGCGCGAGGCATCGCACCACCGAGACCCCCGCCGCGACCCCGCAGCGCGTCGAGACGGTCCCCACGGCGACCCCGCGTCCGGCCCGTACGCCCCGACCGCGCCGCGGCCGACCGGGCATCGTGACCGACACCCCCTTCTGATCTCTGGCGACCCAGGCGCGCTCCGCGCTTGACGCTTCGACCGCGGCGGGCCGAACATCCGCGCCGTGCTCCACCGCAACGCCACCCGTGCCGCCGCCCTCGCCCTCTGCCTCTTCGGAGGCGCCGCGAGCGCGCAGACGAACGAGAACCCCGAGCAGGTGGAGGCCGCCCGCGGCTTCTATCGCGCTGGCGTGCAAGCGTTTCAGCGCAACCGCTACCCCGAGGCGATGGTCGCGTTCGAGCGCTCGTTCCGCGCGCGGCCGCACCCCGCGACGCTCTACAACGCCGCCGAGGCGCGCATGCGGGCGGGCGACAACGTCGGCGCCCTGGAGCAGCTCCGCGACGCGCTGGCGATGACCTCCCCGGCCCCCGATGAGGAGCTCATCACCCGGATCCGCAACCTCGCGCAGCAGATGGGGGAGTCGAACATCACCCCTCGGCGCGTCGAGGCGCCCTCGTGCCCCGCGTGCCCCACCTGCCCCCCGGCGCCGAGCTGCCCGCCCGCGGCGCCCACCACGCAGCGCGTCTCCACCTCGAGCTCCCCCGCGGCCTACGCGCTCGCCGGCGCCTCGCTGGCGCTCGTGGGCGTCGGGGCGGGCTTTCTCGCCGTGGCCCTGGACAACGCGAGCACCTACTCCAACGCCGCCACCCCGCGCGACCTGCAGCTGCAGCTCCGCGATCAGGGCGAGACCTACCGCATCGTGGGCATCAGCGGGCTCGTGCTGGGCGTGGGCGCCGCGGTGGGCGCGGTCTGGATGTTCACGCACCCCCGCGAGCGCGTGGAGGAGTCTCCCACCGCCGCGCGCGTGGACTTCGGCGTGGGCCTCGGCGGCGCGGTCATCTCCGGCCGGTTCTGACGGCCCGTCGTCGCGCGACGCGCGCGCCCTGGATTCGTGGCAGCATGCACGCCCTGCATGAACGCCCCGATCTCCGTCGCGACCCTCCAGCGCATCAACGCCGGCCAGCCCCGGCGGCTTCGCTTCACCGCCGAGAACACCCTCGATTTCAACGGCCGCACGCTCGAGCGCTTCACCCTGGGCAACGGCCTGCGGGTGCTGGTGCTCGCCGACGACCGCGCGCCGGTGGTCTCATACAACACCTGGTACCGCGTGGGCTCGCGGCACGAGCGCGAGGGCAAGACCGGCCTCGCGCACCTCTTCGAGCATCTGATGTTCAACGAGACGAAGAACCTCCCCGCGGGGCGCTTCGACACGCTGCTCGAGCGCGCGGGCGCGGAGACCAACGCCGCGACCTGGAACGACTGGACCTACTACTACGAGAACGTCCCCGCCGATCAGCTCGCGCTGGTGGTGCGCCTTGAGGCCGAGCGGATGAACAACCTCGTGCTCCGCGCCGGCCCCGTGAAGAGCGAGAAGGAGGTCGTCGCCAACGAGCGGCGCTACCGCGTCGAAGACGACATCGACGGGCTCGTGAGCGAGGTGCTCTGGTCGAAGGCGTACACCGCGCACCCCTACCACCACCCCACCATCGGCTGGATGAAGGACATCGAGGGCTTCACCCCGGCCGACTGCCGCGCGTTCTACAAGACCTGGTACGCGCCCAACAACGCGACGCTGGTGGTCGTGGGCGACGTGAAGGTGCCGCGGCTCTTGCGGCTCGTGCGCGGCCACTACGGCCCGCTGTCGGCGTCGAAGATCCCCGTCGAGTCCCTGCCCGTGGAGCCCGCGCAGCGCGCCGAGCGCCGGGAGGTCATCGAGCGCCCCGCGGCCTCGGACCGGGTCGCCGTAGGCTACAAGTGCCCCGGCCTCGACCACCCCGATCACGCGGCCCTGTCGGTGCTCGTCGAGGCGCTCACCGGCGGCCGGTCATCGCGCTTCTACCGGGAGCTCGTCACCGAGCGCGAGCTCGCGTCGGACCTCTCGGGCTGGGCGTCGACCTTTCGCGACCCGGGGCTCTGGGAGCTCAGCGCCACCGCGCGCAGCGGGGTGAGCGCCGACGCGCTGCTCGCCGCGCTCGACACCGCCACCGACCGGCTGCGGCGACACCCCGTGACCGCCGAGGAGCGCGAGCGCGCCGTGGCCCGCTTCGAGCTCTCGATGCTCCGCGGCCTCGAGACCGTCGCGGGCCGCGCGGAGACCATCGGGTTCCATGACACCGTGCTGGGCGATCCCCTGGGCGCGATGGAGCGCCTGCGCCGCGTGCGCGCGGTGACCGTCGAGGACCTCGCGGGG
>JBILLI010001016.1:0-2501 GCA_044376155.1 Polyangiales bacterium | reverse complement strand
GCGCCGAGGGCCCGCACCTGGTTGGCGGCTTCACGCACGTCGCCCGTGCGCAGGTGCAGCATCGCGGTGTCGATGACCGGGCGCTGCGCGGCGAGCTGCAGCCAGCGACCCTCGTCGTGGTTGAGCCGTTGGCGGTTCGGCGCCCCACGGGCCTCGGCGGCCTCACGGCGCCACGCGGCGAGGTGCTGCGCGGCGAGGTCGAGCACGTCGCGCGCGGGCACGGCGCGGGCGACCTCGATGAGCACGCCCGAGAGCTCACCCTCGCGCACCCAGGGGCGCTGAAAATCCGTGCGGTTGCGCGTGCCCCACTCCACCACGCGGTCCCAGGTGGCGCGGCCCTGCGGGTCGGGGTGGGTGAGCGCGGCGAGCACGCGCGCGCCGATGAGGGTGCGGGCCTCGTCGCCGCGGGGGGCGTAGTGGCGCACCAGCGCGCGGGCCACGTCACCCAGCCCGTCAGGGAGCACCGGGCCGTTCAGCTCATCGGCGCCGTAGGGGTGCAGCGCCTCGCGCAGGAGCACCAGCGCGCGGTCGAAATCCCCCGTGTTCGCCGCGTCGAGCGCGCGGCGCCCGAGGTGCGTCGCGACGCGGTCGCGCAGCGCGCGATAGCCCGGGTCAGAGGGGTTCGGGGGGGTCTCGTCGAGGGTGCGCTGGTGCAGCGACACGTTGGCGCCGTCGACCTGCGCGGGCGCGCTCACCGCGGCCGTGACCCGGGGTGTGGGCCGCGGCGTCGTCGCGCACGCACCGAGGATCAAGACGACGGGAGAGAGCGATCGCGCCAGGGTTCGCATGGTCCGCAACGGGGTCGCACCGTAGCACCTCGCCCCCGACCCGTCGCCACAATGCGCGGTCAGGGGGCGCCGCGCGCGACGCAGCGACCCTCGAAGCAGCCCTCACCCTCGGCGCAGGCGCGGTCGCAGGCTCCGCAGTGGGCGCGGTCGTTCGACGCGTCCCGACAGACGCCGTCACAGTCGAGGAAGTCGTTGGGGCAGAAGGCGATGCATCGCCCCTCGGCGCAGGCCTGGTGCGCGCCGCAGCGGTAGCCGCAGGCGCCGCAGTGCGCGGGGTCCCACCGCACGTCGACGCAGGCGCCCTGACAGGCGGTGAAGCCCACGCCGCAGCGCACGCCGCAGCGGCCGTTGTCGCAGAGCTCGCCGTACCCGCAGCGCACGCCGCAGGCGCCGCAGTGTTCGGGGTCGCGGGACGTGTCGACGCAGCGCTCGACGCCGCCGCTGGTGGGTCCGGCGCAGGCGGTCTCGCCGGCGTCGCAGCGGGGGTGGCACTGGCCCGCGGCGCAGACCTCCTCGGGGCCGCACTCGCGGCCGCAGGTGCCGCAGTTGCGCGGGTCGCGGTCGAGGCGGGCGCACATCGGCGCGGGGTCGCCCTCGCCGAGGGCGAGGCACTCGTGCTCGTCGTCGGCGCAGCGGTCGACGCAGGCCCCGTTGCTGCAGCGGGTGGAGGGGCCGCAGGCGTTGCCGCAGGCGCCGCAGTGCTGGGGATCTCCCGCGAGGTCGGCGCAGCGCATCGTGCCGCCGGGGTCGACGCACGCGCGCTCGCCCTCGCGGCAGGCGATGACGCAGGCCCCGGCGCGGCAGGTCTCGGCGAGGCCGCAACGCACGCCGCAGGCGCCGCAGTGACCGCGGTCGCGGGAGACGTCCACGCAGCGGTCGTCGCAGCGGGTGCGGCCGCCGTCGCACGCGGGGTCGGCGGTGCGCACGAAGCCTGCGGCGACGGGCTCCCCCGCGTAGGGGTCGGCGTTGCATCCGAGGGCGAGGGCGGCGGTGGTGGCCCAGAACACGGACCGACGAGGCGTGCGCATCGTGACTCTCCCGGCGCGCGTGGAGTCGGCGCCGCCGCGGTGAACGACAGCGGCGCGCGGGAGGTTGAGCGTTGCGTGCGAAGCGGACCGGCGTGGCCGGGAGCGCGCGGTTCAGCGCGGCGTGAGGCGGTAGCCGGTGCCGGTGGCGGCGCGGCTGGGCGTGTTGAACGAGATGAGCGCGGAGCTCATGCCCGTGGCGTCTTCGAGGCCGATGGTGGTGGACCCGCCCGAGTTCGTGTCATTCGCGGGCATCATCGAGCAGTAGTGGAACTCCACCACGCCGGTGGTCTCGAAGAGCTTGGCCTGGAAGGTGAGGCGGTCGGTGTCTATGCCGCTGATGTGGCGCCAGTCGCGCCACTCGACGACGAAGCGGCGGTTGGGCGCGGTGCCCAGGGCCTGCGTGCGGACCGCGGAGGTCATGGCGACGGGCACGAGGTCATCCCAGTAGGGCGCGACCATGTTGTTCGGCGTCAAGGTGTTGGGGAAGGCGACGTTGCCGAAGCTCGTCGCGGGGGTGCCCGTCATGGAGGTCCAGAGCTGGGTGAAGCCGTTCGAGGTCACCGAGAAGTGCGTGGTGTCGGTGCCGAAGAAGCGCATGGTGAAGGGCAGCGCGGCGATGGCCGCGGCCGAGTCGTCGCCCCACCCGCTCGCGGGCGCCACCGCCGTGCCCATGGCCACGTCGTCG
>JBILLI010001015.1:0-2502 GCA_044376155.1 Polyangiales bacterium | reverse complement strand
GAAGACGGGGTCGCAGTAGGCGAGGCGGTCGGCGAGCAGTCCGCCGGCGTCGACCAGGCCGTTGAGCTCGGGGTTCATCCCCACGCCCACGCGACCGAGCGTGCGGATCACGTCGGCCAGCGACGAGGTCACCGCCCCCGTGGCGGCGTAGGCGTCGCAGTAGCCACCGTTGGCGCGCGTGGACCAGGTGCGATGCCCCGCGAGCCACGCCGAGGCCACGCCCTCGAAGCCCGTGAGGGAGATGTCCGCGGCGCGTCGTCCGTCGATGTCCGAGGCGGGGATCTGCGCGAGCACGAGGGGCTTGAGCGCGGGGGCGAGGATCCCGAGGATGCTCGCCACCGTGTCAATCGTCGCGAGCGTGCCCGAGGGCTGGTAGACCCCGCCCGGGCGCGGCGAGGGCGTGCAGCTCGGGAGCGCGAGCGAACACGCGAGCACGAGGACCATCAGCGGCGCCGCGGGGGGCGTGCGCGGCGGGTCGAAGACGTCGGCCACGCCGCGCAGGGTCGACGCGGTGAGCAGCGGCCACTTGAGGGTGCCCACGGCGTCCTTGCGCACGAGGGGCGAGAGGCGGTCGACGAGGACCGAGATCACCCGGGTCACGAGGGTGCCGTTGACCTTCGTGGGGAGCAGCCCGTTGACCAGGCCGAGCACCACGAAGGAGAGCAGCGCCGCGATGGCGTCGGGGTGCTGCGCGATGAGGGAGACGAGGAGCGAAATGGGGTTCATGGATGCGGTCCTTTCAGCGGCGCGCGAAGGCGCGGGGAGACGGGTGCGGAGGGTCCGCGACGGTCGCGGCCCGACGGGTGGTGGCGAGCTCGTTGCGCAGCGCCTCGACGCTCTCGCGCGTGCGGGAGACGTCGGACTCGATGCGGTCCACCGAGCGGCTCATGGCGGTGAGGCGCTCCTCCATGCGGTCGATGCGCGCGATGGCGGCCGTGGCGCCCTGCACGTCGACGGCCATGCGCGTGACCCGCTCGTCGAGGCGGGTGGTGCGCTGGGTCACGTCCCAGGCGCCCGCGGCGAGCGCGCCCGCGAAGAGCAGTACGAGGCCCATCGCGCCGTTGCGCTGGGTCTCCAGACGCAGCACGCGGCGGTCGAGGTCACTGCTCACGTCGACCCCCGGGGAGGTGCGCGGATCACTCACAGCGCCCTCCGGGTGAGGCGGAGCGTGGCGGTCCCGGCGAGCACCCGCGCGTGCAGCGACAGCGCGCGGTCGCAGACGATGTTGACCGACCGATCCTGCGGGATCGTCGCGATGCCCTCGACCGCGGCGGAGCCCGACGCAGGAGGTTGCGCGGTGGTGTCGACGTCGAGTCCGAGCACCGTGGTGTCGACCGCGGCGTCGGGCGTCACCGTGTAGATTCCCGCGGCGAGCGGGATCACGGCGTCGGCCGTGGTGAGCGCGAGGGTCTGCGCGAAACAGTACCGGCCGAGGGGCGCGTCGACCTGCGCGTAGCGACCGTCGGCGACCGCGCCGAAGATGAAGGAGAAGGACCTCATCGCAGCACCGTCCAGTCGACGGTCACGCCGCCGCCGTTGGCGCTCTCGGTCATCACGGCGAGCTCCCAGGCGGCGCAGTCCTCGCGGTCGAAGGTGACGCTCAGCGATTCGGACGCAGGGAGCACCGCTCCGCCGAAGACCACGGGCGCGGCGTCGCGGGTGGCGCGCGCGAGGAAGTAGACGTTGAGGTCCTCGGCGATGCCGTTGGTGAGGTTGAGCCGCGCGGAGCGGCCGCCGTTGAGCACACCCTCGCGCCCGCCGACGCCCGCGAGGTCACGGCCGAGGAGGATCCCGGGCGTGCCTGCGGGCAGCACCACGGCGTGTTCGCGGCGGCGGTTGGTGATCACCGGGAGGCTCCCCTCCGACGCGCCAGCGGCGGGCGTCGGGGCGCGGGGAAGAGCTTGTCGCGAAAGGCGATTCCCGCACCCACGGCGGCCGCGAAGAGGCTCACCGCGACCACGGTGCCCGTCGACATCGACGCCTGCTGCGGACGCGGCGGGGTCGGCGTGGTGGGCGGGGTCGGCGTCGGTGTTGGCGCCGGGGGCGTCGACATGGGGCGCGTCGGCGTCGGCGTCGCAGGCGCAACGGGGGTGCCCGGGCGCGCGCGCTCGAGGGCGGCCTGCGTCTGCGGACCGAGCGTGCCGTAGCCCGCCTGCCCCGGCGCGGAGATGCCCTGCGCACGCTGGAACGCCTGCACGGCGGTGCGGGTGCCGGTGCCGATGAGTCCGTCGGCGCCGCTGCGACCCACATCGTGCCCGAGGGCCACGAGCATCTGCTGGTAGCGGGTGATCTCGCTCCGCGAGAGCTGCGCCTCGGGCTTGCCAACGAAGGCGGGCACGGGCGGCGCGGGGGTGGCCGTGGGCGTCGCACCCACCGCGGCCTGGCGAAAGGTCGCGCGCTGCACCGGGAACCGAGGCGCCCCGCGCAGCGCGGAGGTGATCGAGCTGCCCCCGTCGATGTCGTTGCGCGGAACCTCGGCCCCGAGCGTCGCCCGATCCTGCG
>JBILLI010001014.1:0-2505 GCA_044376155.1 Polyangiales bacterium | reverse complement strand
CTCTTCCTCGAAGCCGACCGCATGCGCTCCCTGGCGATCACCGCGGAGAACTTCGAGAACCAGCGGCAGACGGTGATGGAGGAGCGGCGGCAGTCCTACGAGAACCGCCCGTACATGCTGTCGTTCCTGCGGCGCGACGAGCTCGCGTTCCAGGGGTATTTCCCCTACGAGCACAGCACCATCGGTGACATGACCGACCTGCGCGCGGCCTCCCTCGCCGACGTGCGGGCCTTTCACGACCGGTACTACGCGCCCGACAACGCCGTGCTCTCCATCGCGGGCGACTTCGACCCCGCGCAGGCGATGGAGATGGTCCGTCGGCACTTCGCGATGATCCCCGCGCGCAACGCGCCGCGGTGGAGTGACCCGGGCTTCGCCGGGCAGAGCGAGCCCCGCGCCGAGACCATGACCGACACCCTCGCGCGCAGCGCGGCGTTCCACGTCCTCTGGCACGTGCCCGCCCGCCGCACGCCGGACCACTACGCCCTGGAGATCCTCGCCACCGTGCTCGCCGACGGCGAGAGCTCGCGGCTGCACCAGACCCTGGTGAAGGAGCGCGAGATCCTCGCCGACATCTCCCTCGAGACCGACGACCGCCGCGGCCCCGAGCTCTTCATCGCCTTCGGGGTCATGGCCGGCAACCACACCGGCGCCGAGGCCCGCACCGTCATCGACGAGACCCTGCGCAGCGTGGCGCAGTCGGGCATCACCGCGCGCGAGCTCGACAAGGCCCGCAACCGCTTTCGCCACCGCTTCGTCTTCGGGCTCCAGAGCAACCTCGCCCGCGCGCGCTACCTCGCCGAGTTCGAGATGTACGACGGCAACGCCGCGCTGCTCCGCACCGAGCTCGATCGCTACCTCGCCGTGACCGCCGCCGACGTGCAGCGCGTCACCCGCGAGCACCTGCTCACCCCCAACCGCACCGTGCTCGACGTGGTGCCGCCCGCCGCCAACGCAGAGGGAACCGCCCGATGAACCGCCACGCCCTGTCGCTCTCCCTCGCGGCCCTCGTGGCGCTCTCGTGCCGCAGCGCGCCCACGCCGACGCCCACCCCGACGCCCACCCCCGTGGTCGAGGCCGATGCCGGTGCGCCCGCCCCCCCCGCGGCCCCCGTGGTGCGCGCCAACGTGCCCGAGCCCGGACCCGCCCGCGACGTGCACCTCCCGGCGATCCGTCGCACGACCCTCGCCAACGGGATGGAGGTGAACTTCGTCGCCTACAACACCCTCCCGGTGCTGCACCTGCGCCTCACCGTGCGCGCGGGCTCGAGCTCGGACCCCGCGAACCTCCCGGGCCTCTCGGCCGCCACGGGCGACATGCTCAAGGAGGGCACGCGCACCAAGACCAGCGCGCAGATCGCCGAGACCATCGAGTTCGTGGGCGGGAGCATCTCGGTGGTCACCACGTCCGATGTCACCACGCTCTCCATCTCGGTGCTCAAGGAGCACGCCGAGACCGCGCTCTCGCTGCTCGCCGAGGTGGTGACCACCCCGACCTTCCCGCAGACCGAGATCACCAAGTACAAGAACCGCGAGCGCGACCGCCTCACGCGCTCGCAGAACGACCCCGGCTGGCTCATGGGCCGGGCCTTCGCGCAGGCGATCTACGGCGAGGCCCACCCCTACGGCCACGTCGACACCAACCCCGACGCGCTCGGGCGCATGACCCGCGCCGACATGGTGCGCTACCACACGCAGCGCTACGTCGCGGGGAACATGCACCTCGTGGTGGTCGGCGACGTCGCCCCCGCGCAGCTCGATCCCCTGCTCACCCGCACCCTCGGCCGCGTGCGCCGCGGGACCGCCCCGGCGGTGGCCTTCCCCGCCGTGCCCGCGCCCACCGCGCGGCAGGTGATCCTGGTCGATCGACCGAACTCCGCGCAGAGCGCCGTGCGCGTGGGCAACCTCGGCATGCGCCGCCAGGACGACGACTGGGTGCCCTTCACCGTCACCAACCAGCTCCTCGGCGGCGGCGTCGCGTCTCGCCTCTTCATGGACCTCCGCGAGCTCCGCTCCCTCACCTACGGCGCGTACACCCGCGCGGGCGGCAGCGTGCAGCCCGGCACGTGGTTCGCGGGCGCCGCGGTGCGCACGGCGGTCACGGGCGACGCCCTGCACGCCCTCATGGCCCACGTGGGCTGCGTCACCACCGACGCCCCGCCCGACGACGAGCTCGCGCAGACCCGCTCGTTCCTCATCGACAGCTTCCCCCTGCGCATCGAGAGCGCGGGGAACATCGCCGACCTCGTGAACGACCTGCGGGTGTACGGGCTCAGCGACGACTACTACGACCGCTTTCGCACCCGCGTGCAGGGCACCGACGGCGCCGCCGCCCTCGCGGTCGCGCAGCGTCAGGTGCACCCCGACCGCGCGGTGGTGGTGGTCGTGGGCACCGCCGACGCGCCCGTGTCCGTGGGCCCCGCGTGCGCCGCGCTGCGCACGCTCCCGCAAGACGCGACCTTCGCGCAGCAGATCCAGGCCTGCGCGACCCCGCGCGAGGGGGATC
>JBILLI010001012.1:0-2515 GCA_044376155.1 Polyangiales bacterium | reverse complement strand
GCACGGTGAGCGAGCCGCCGTCGGTGAGGGCGAACGAGGCCGGAACGCCCCGCACGCGGCGGGCGACCTCCAGCGGTCGCGAGGGCGTGGCGAGGGCGTCGTTGATGAGCAGCGCGCCGTCGAAGAGCACCCGCTCGCCGCCGCGCTCGGCCGTGCCCGCCACGCGCACCGCGGCGCCGCGCAGGGCGTCGTCGTTGAAGTACCAGAACTCCAGGGACTGCACCTGCTCCAGCACCCCGTCGCCGCCGCCCGGGAGGGTCTGGAGCGCGGGGTCGAGCAGGTCCACCACGGTCTGCGAGGTGACCTGCCCGACGATGCGTCCGGCGCCCTGGTGGAGCTCGCCGTGGGCCCACGCGGGGCGAATGAGCAGGTCGCCGAGGCGGTCGGTGAGCGTGCGCCGGGCGACCACCGGGGCCACCGTGTTGAGGTAGATCGGGCCCACGGCCATGCGGGCGAGGGTGAGGGTGACGCGCCAGCCCTGGTCGTTGTCGAAGGTGAACGCCGTGGTCGCGTCGCGGGCCACGCCCCCCACGCGCACGGCGAAGGCCGCGCGGCCCGAGGAGGTGGCGTCGCCGCAGGCGGCGAGGCCGAGGAGGGGGAGGCAGAGCAGGAGCGAGCGGCGGTTCATGGCGACTCCGTGGGCGCGCCGTGGCGTGCGGCGGCGGACCCGAGGTGCACGGTGAAGACGACGAAGACCGAGCGCGGCGGACCGGCCGCGAAGTGCCGCGCCGCCACCAGCGTCGGGAAGGGGCGCGAGCGAAAATCCGAGACGAAGTTGTACTGGCCCCAACGGTATTGGGCGTCGAAGAGGTTCTGCGCGACCACGCCGAGCTCGAGGTGCGCCCAGCGCGTGGCGACCTGCGCGTCGACGGTGAACACCTCGTCGCCGGTCTCGGCGAGGGGCAGCGGGCGCGCGGCGACGTAGGTGATCCCGAGGCCGCCCGAGAGGGTGAGCGCGCGGCCGCGCACGCGGGCGGGGAGGGGGCCGTTGGCGCTGGCGTCGAGGCGCGCCACGAGCTGCGGCACGTAGGGCACGAGAAAGCCGTCGTCGAAGGTCGCGCGGGCCCAGGTCACGTGCGCCGACACGTCGAAGCGGGGGTGCGTCGCGCGCAGCGCCGCGAGGGCGCCCACGCGCGTGGTGCTCCCGGCGATGTTGTTGCGCCCCTGGGTCTCGTCGAAGACGAGGTCCTGCCCCACGTGGGTGTAGAAGCCGAGCGCGCGGGCCGAGAGGCGCGTGGCGCCGACGCGTCGGTCGTAGATCACCCCGGCCTCGAGCGCCGTCGCGGGGGAGTAGGGCAGGGCCTGGTCGTTGCCGAGGTACACCGGGTCCGCCGAGCGCGCGCCGAGGCCCGCGGCGAGGGCGACGGTGAAGCCCTTGAAGGGGCCCGCGAAGAGGCTGGCCCGGGGCTGCAGCGCGAAGCCCCCGCTGCTGCGCCGCGTGAAGGGCTCGCGGTAGCCCACGCGGTCGGCGCTGAGGCACGACACGTCGAGGGGCGCGCCGCGCACCGACTCGTCGCTCACCGCGCAGCGGTCGAGCACGTTGTATTGAAAGAGGTCGCCGCGGAGCCCGCCGCGCAGGGTGAGCCAGCGGGTGAAGCGCAGCTCGGCGTCGACGTAGAAGGCCACGTTGCCCACGTCGCTCTGCAGCGTGAAGTCGGTGCGGTAGGGGATGTCGGTGCCCGAGCGCAGCCGCGTCTGCGTGCTGTCGACGCTCACGAAGCGCCCGTAGAGCCCGACCTCCAGCGAGTGTCGGAGCCCGCCGATGGTGGTCTGAAAGCGCCCCGAGGCGCGCGCGCCCACATCGGTGCTGCGGCCGCTCTGGTCGATGAGGTCGCCGCGCTGCGGGTGCGGGCTCTGCCAGGGCTGCTGCACGTCGAGCAGAAAGCCGGTGAAGTTCTCGCGCAGGCGAAAGTCGCGCACCGAGCCCCAGGCCTGGGCCTTGAGGGTGCTGTCGCGGCGGTTCGACTCGACCTCGACGCTGAGCAGGTGGCGCCCCACCTCGCCGCCCTGCGTGGCGTCGTAGGTGCCATAGAAATCCACGCGCCCCGCGGCCACGTCGTCGTCGCGGAGCACGCCCGCGCTGCGATACCGGTTGAGGTAGCTCGCGCCGAAGACCCGCACGGTCAGCGCGCCGCTGCGGTGCTCGTACTGCGCGTTGGCCGTGGCGCGCTCGTAGCCGCGGTTCTGCCCGTAGCCCGCCGAGGAGCCGTACTCGGCCGCGCCGAAGGTGCCGGGAGACTCCCCCTCGGGGGCCCAGAGGCCCAGCGCGCGGTGGGTGTCGAAGCTCCCGTAGCGGTACTGCAGCACCGCGCCGCGCGTGGGCACGCGGAGGTTGAACTGCGCGCTGCCCGCCACGGCGAAGTCACCCTGGTGGGGGTCGAAGGGACCTTCGAGCACGCGCACCGAGTCGATGAGCTCGGGGATGATGAAGTGCGTGTCGGCGTGGCCCTGCCCGTGCGGGTGCGCGGGCTCGTTGATGGGCACGCCGTTGACGGTGAACTCCAGGTCCTGCCCC
>JBILLI010001011.1:0-2516 GCA_044376155.1 Polyangiales bacterium | reverse complement strand
GAGCCGGCGGCCCGACCCGGGACCGACGGTTTTGGGTAACGCCACGCACGCGTGGGGGCGGGGCCGGGGGGGGGGGCTCGCGAAGATGCTACAAAACAAGCGTTGTGACGGTTTTCGAGCCAATCCACGGAACCCTGCTCAGGGCACGTCGTGCAGTGAGACCGTCGCGCCCTCGGCCCGCAGCGCGCTTGCGAAGAACTCGGCCCACGGGCGATCGTCGAAGGGGCCGAAGGTGACCGGCGGGCTCGTGACCGCGGCCCTGGCCCCAAAGAGCCCGAGCGCGAGCCGTGTACGCAGACACGCCATCACCCGCAGGCGCTCCGGGCCGGCGTCGTGCAGCACGACGACGCAGTCACGGTGCTCCGGCGGGGGCGGCGCGCCGTAGAGGGCGAAGAAGTTCCGCCCGTCGAACGCGTCGTCTTCGGCCTCGGCGACCGCGAGCCGCTCACGAAGGGCCCCCACGAGCGCGCGGGCCTCGTCGAGCGAGAGGGCGGCGATGATGTCTGCGAGCTCCGCGGGACGCATGTCTCTCACGGCAACGTATCCGATCCCGCGGGGCGTGGTGGCCTCGTTGCGCACGCGCATCGGCGGCGTCGCGACGTCGGTGACGCGCAGCACGGCGCTCGGCGGGTCGATGCGCAGCCCCACGATGGCGTTGGGATCACCCGCATCTGACACCGCTGCGCCATCGACCGCGATGTCGGAAGAAGCGCCGAGGTCGGACGGTGCCACGTCGGTCGCGTCGCCGACGCGACCCGCGGGCCGCGCTACCCCTGCACGAGCCGCACGCCGAGGTACACCGACAAGGCCGTGAGGACCCACGAGACGGCGACGAGCACCGCCATCAACGTGGTCGGAAACGCCGACGCCCCCGACTCGCGCACGTCGGTCGACACCGCGTACAGCTGCAGCACGCCGGCGAGCGCGACAACCGCCAGGGTGAGGCCACCCGTCCAGTGACGCACGGCGGGCGACGCGACAAACCGCAGCACGAGGCCCTGCACGGCCGCGACGAGCACCACCGCAGGCGTCGCCGTGAGCAGCGACGTCCACATCAGCATCCCGGGGCCGCCGCCGCTGGCCAGGGCCGTCGCAGGGAGAAGCAACGCGACCGCGCCGACGACCACGGCCAGACGCACACGGACCAACCTTCGAGCCAACCGCATGGGACGCATGCTTCCGGACGTCACCCGGCCGGGTCAAGGTCGGCCCCTGCCGCCTCGCCCCGAAGCCGATCACCCCCGACGCTTCAGCCGCGCGAGCTCGTCCTCGATCTGCTGCCGCTCGGCCTCGACCTGCCGCGCCGCCTCGGCCTCCCGCGCGACGGCCTCCTGAATCCTCACCTTCGCGGTGCGCGCGGCCTGCCAGCGCGCCCGCAGCGCGTCCAGCTTCGGTCGACCGACGAAGTACAGCACCACCCCGAGGCCCGCGAGCACCACCAGGGCGATGCCGTAGAGCCACAGCGCGGCGAACACCTTCATCAGCACGAGCAACGCCACCAGGGCCACGGTCGCGCCGAGCGCCACCTTCGCGTAGAGCACCCGGTTGCTCGCGGCCCGCTGCGCCTCCCGCGCGGCCCGCTCCTCGGGCGACAGTGTGAGCGTGTCGACCATGTCTCGCAGCGCGGCCTCGCCAGCCTTCGCCACCAGCTGCTGCTTTCGCCGTGCGACCTCATCCGACAGCGCCATGCCATGAGCGATAGCACACGCGGAGCGTGCTGCGCGGGCGTCGCCCGCGGGTGATCGCCGCCGCGCCCACCATTGACAGGCGCGCGCCCGGCACCTCTCCTCGACGCATGTCTGCTCCGTTGATCCCCGGGGCCGCATCCGCGTGGCGATGGTTCGCGCAGGCGTTGGTGATCGGGCTCCTCTCGATCGTGACCGGCGGCGCCATCGGGCTGGTCCTCTCGCGCGGGTCGTTCACCGCGGCGGCCGCCGTCGGAGGGGTGGGCGCCCTGGTCGCGTGGGTCGTGACCGTTCAGCGCCTCGGGCGCGTGAGCATCGTCGCCGGGCTCTTCGTGGGCGGCGCGGCGTTGAGCGGTGCCAGGGTCGGAGAGGTCGCGTGGCCGCTGCGCGGCGTCGAGGTCGTCCCCATCGCAACGCTCTCCCGGTGGCCCCGCGGCGCGCGCGCGGTGCGGCTGCCGACCGCGCTGCGTCCCCTGCCCGACTTCGCCGAGACCGTGCACTGGCAACGCCGCTCGCCGCGAGGCACGGTTGACTTCGCGTACTCCGCGGTGCCCCTCGCCGCGGTCGAAGGCGGCCCGGTGGTGGCCTTCGCGTGCGCCGCACCCGGCGGACATCACACCGACGACAGCGCCGTGTTGAGCGTCGTGGGCGTCGACGCGCCGCGCTGCGCGTGGGCGGCGGCAGGTGCGCGGCGCAGGATCGAGGCGGCGGGCCGCGCGGTCGCGCCCGACGCGGGGACGCGCCTGGTGACCGCGCATCGCGACGAGGACGCGCTGCGGTCCTCCCACCACGCCGGCTTCGCGCTCGGGATGTGGACGTCGATCTTCGCGC
>JBILLI010000254.1:0-9747 GCA_044376155.1 Polyangiales bacterium | reverse complement strand
GCGTAGAATCGGGCCACGAGGTTCGTGAGGTACTGCGTGACCTCAAACGCCTCGCGGGGGTCGGGGAGGCTGAACGAGTGCGTCCCCTCGGGCCGAATGAACGCGTTGAGCACCGCGGCCACGGGCGCGGTGTCGCCGCGCCAGGGGCCCACGGTGGGGGTCCACGCGGCGGTGAGTCCCGTCGCGTCGTTGGCCCGGGCGGCGTGCCGCACCAGCCGCAGCGGGGGAGCGAGGAACTGCTCGTTGAACCCGCTGGTGCCCTCGTCGAGGTCGTCGACATCGAAGAGCGTGCCGGGGCGCCCGCTCACGGGCCAGCGCAGGGTGTTTGAGAGCCCCTCGAGCACGTAGCGGTCGATGAGCACCGCGTTGGGGGTGCGGTTGTAGCGCCGCCAGAGCGCGTCGGGCGTGGCGTAGTCCGCGAGCTCGGGGGTGCGGGTCGCGGCGTCGACGCCGAGGAAGGGGATCACCCCCGCGGCCCGCGCGAAGGCGTTGCCGGTGCTCACGGGCACGGCCTGATCGCCCGCGGTGTTGATGGTCAACAGCGCGTGCGCGCCGTGCCCCGCGGCCGGGCGCAGGAAGTACATGGGCGCGAAGCTGACCGGGTCCGCCGGGTCGATGGCCGCCTGCGCGAGGAGCAGAAAGCGACGGAGCTCTGGGGACTGTCGTCGCAGGCCCATGCCCTCGGCGGGGGCGGTGAGGGGCGCCTCGCGGTTGGTCCAGCGGCGCATCTGGGGCGCGTCGCCCACGGGGTCGCGCGGGATGTGCCCGCACCCCACCGCGCAGTCGCCCTCGACCACCTGCCAGCGGTCGAGGATGCGCCGCACGCGGGCGTCGGGCCGCGCGGTGCACGTGCCGTAGTCGGTGATGGCGCCGCCCTCGAAGATGGCCACGGCGAGCGGGTCGTCGACGTTGGAGGGCACCCCGATGCGCCAGCGCCCGTTGGTGTCGACGCGCGCGCAGCGGCTCTCGTTGTTGCGCAGGTTGGTCACCACCACGTCGTCGCCGGGGGCGATCTGCAGCGGGGGGTCACTCCCCTCGGGCACGCGCGGGGCCATGGTGCCCGCGGGCACGTTGTCGACGCAGGCGAACTCGAGCTCCCCCGTGTCGTTCACGTCGGGCACGACGAAGCGCAGGGAGTTCTGCGCGGGGCCGCAGGCCGTGCGCGTGCGGGCGCCGTCGGGCGGGAGGTCGCGCGCGGGGACAGACAGCACCAACGGCCCCATCACCCGCAGGATCACGGCCTCTTTCACGCCGCCTTGCGTGCTGCGAATGCCCACGTCGGTGAGCCCGCCGCCGCCCGACACCGGGGCCGCGGCGCGCACGTTGGGGTCGGCGCTGCCGAGGATCATCGAGAGGATCCCGCCCAGCGATCCGCCCCACGCGAAGAAGCGCTGGTCGGGGCCGCCCACGTCGGGGGTGCCGTCGGCGTCGAAGTCCCCCGCGAGGTCGGGGGTGTTGTCGTTGTTGAAATCCTGGGCGCTGCGGGCGCGGCCGTCGAAGCCGCGCATCGCGCGAATGAGCTGCATGTGGTCCAGCGCCGACTGCCGGACCATGTCGCGGAGGTGAAAGGTGTACGCGGTCCAGAAGTCTCCGCCCGAGTCTTCGACCCCGTCGCCGTTCAGGTCCCGCGCGCGGGTGCGCTGGTACAGGGGCTCGGCCATGCCCGCGAGGCAACCGCCTTCGAGCAACGCGTTGATCAGGTTCCGCTGCGTGCCCTGGATCACCAACCCGTGCCCCGCGGCGTTGATCCCCGCCGAGGCGATGCCCAGCGCCGCGAGGTTGGGCGCGAAGCCCAGCGCGTCGAGCATCGCGCCGGTGTACCCGTGCCCGTAGAACGCCACCGGGAAGGGCGCGCGGTGCCCGTTCACCTGCTTCGGCACCGCGAGCACGAACTGCACGCGGTCTTCGCCCAGGTGCTGGATCTCCCCCGTGCGGGGGTTGAGGTCCCACCGCAGGTGGGGATCGGTGGAGCGCGGATCGCCCATGGGATAGGGCGTGCGGTAGGTGCCGATGACCACGTGGGAGACGTAGCGGTACTGCTCGATGAGCCGGTCGCGCTGCTGCCCGGAGATCCCCAGCGCGAGGGCGAGCTGCTGCACGAGGTAGTTCAGCGCGGCGCCGCGAATGACGTACGGCCGGTCGCGCTGCTCGGGGGTGCACCGCGCGCCCTGCTCTCCGCTCGCGGCGTCGGTGACGTTGGTGCGGGCCGCGGCGAGATCCGGGGTGACTCTGCCCACCTGCGCGAAGGGGCCCTCGCCGTAGAGCCCGCGGCGCAGGTCGAGGAGCGCCGAGGGGCCCGTCTCGGTGGTGAACATCCACGCGAAGGTGACCCGGTCGCCCGTGGGGCGATCACCCGCGGCGGGGCGGTACGCGAGGGTGCCGTAGTAGTTCGAGCGCGAACGAATCTGCCCGTCGAGGGCCTCGAGGAAGGGCGCCTGCGTGGGGTGGGCGATGCTCGGGAAGGGCGACCGCACCACGCGCCCGCCGAGGCCCGTGAGCCGTGAGGTGAGCACCACCGCGTAGCGCGTGCGCTCCTCCAGCGGGAGCAGCGGACGCACGATGAGCGTGCGGGTGTCGGGCTCCCAGAAGGGCGTGAGCGCGTCGTTGGGGTTGCCGCCGCGGGGGAACACCGCCGCGCGGTTGAGACGTCCGTCGAAGTTGGTGTCTTCGCCCGGGTCGAGGGTGCCGTTGCCGTTGAGGTCCTCGTCGACGGTCTCGAAGAGCAGGTTGCTCTGCCCGCCGCGGGGATCGTTGGGGTAGTACCCGTCGCGGTTGCGCGCGGTGTAGACGAAGTTGCCGCCGCCGAGGTCGAGGGGCACGGGGATGCCCGTGCGGAGGTTCACCAGGTACACCGCGTCGTCGTCGAAGCGGTGGTCGTCGGACTGCATCCGTCGGGTGAGTCCCGCGAGGTCGAGGTCGTCGTCGAAGCTCAGGGTGAGGGGCTGAAAGGTGCCCCAGCCGTCCATGGTGTCGAAGCCCTCGCGCAGGCGCGACTCGAAGGTCGTGGGGGCGAGGGTGCTGGCGTTGATGCGCAACCCGGTGGGGGAGCTCGGGTCGGCGAAGGTCGCGACGTCGTTGGGCAGCGGGATCTCGGGCAGCGGTCGGGCGCCGAGGTCCCAGCGCACCCGGGGGCCGTTGGCGGTGCGCGAGGCGGCGGGGGCGCTGTCGACGGGGTCTCCCCCGGCGCACGCGGCGAGCAGGAGCGGCGCGAGCAATGGCAGACGGCGCATGGCCCGCGGACGATGCCACGAAACGCCCGCGCGGGACCAACGCCCCGGGGGACGCCGTGCGCCTTCCCTCCGCGGCGCGGCTCGGGGTAGCGTGCGCGCCCTCAACGAACGCTTCAGGGAGAGTCAGAAATGGCGACGATCAAGGCACACATCACGGGCACCGTCTGGAAGATCGAAGTGAAGGTCGGCGACACCGTGAGCCCCGGCGACGTCGTGGTCATCCTCGAGTCGATGAAGATGGAGATGCCCGTGGAGGCCGAGGAGGGCGGCACGGTCACGGCCATCAACGTGGGCGAGGCGCAGGCCGTGAACGAGGGCGACGACCTGGTCACCCTGGGCTGAGCGTCGCTCTCCGCGCGGAGAGGATCTCTCTCGCGCGGGAGAGGGTCTCGGCCCGCACGCCGCCCCTCTGCGCGAGGGTCTCCACCACCACCCCCACGGCCGCGCGGTACATCGCGTCGGCCGCGGGCACCGTGGCCATCGCGTCGAGGTGACGGGCCACCGTCTCGGCGTCGTCGCGCATCAGCGGCGAGGCCAGCGCCGCATCCACCCCCACCGCGCGCACGTTCGCGGCCACCGACTCCAGCAGCGACGCCACGGCCTCGCGCACGTCGGCCTCGGCGGGCGTTGGGGTGAGCGCCTCGGAGAACAGCCGCGCCGCGCCCTGCGCGAGCGCCACCGAGCCTGTGGCCATGAGGGCCGCGCCGCCGTGGTACTGGGCGCGGTCCACCGCGGTGGCCTCCAGCAGCGTGGCATCCATCGCACGACACAGCGCCCTCGCCGCGCGCACCGCGCCGGGGTCACCCTCGACGCAGAACGCCGCGCCGCGGAGGTGCCGCGTCCCGGTGCGCGGGGCCACCGCGGCGAGGGGGTGCATCGACCCGACCTCCGCGCCCGAACCGCGCGCCGCCGCGAGGACCTCGGGGCCGAGCATCCCCGCGAGGTGCAGCGCGACGTCGCCCTTGCGCATGACCGTCGCCCAGGCCGCGCACACCGCGGGCAGGGCCGCGTCGGGCACACACAGCACCCACACGCAGCGTGCGCGTTTGTGCGGGCGCGCAGGCTCGCCGCGCGACGGGAGGGCGGTCACATCGGGGAGGGAGTTCGCGAGGGCCGTGGCCATGCGCCCCGCGCCGAGGAGCACCACGCGCATCGCGCGGTCAGGTCGCCGCGGTGCGCGCGGTGCCGGCGACGGTGACGCCGCGGTCCACCATGACCCGGCCCGCGGTGAGGGTGACCTTGTACGCGGGCAGGTCGCGCTGCGCCTCGCCCGACACCCGCGCGCCGTTCTGGATGTTGAACGTGCTCGCGTGGCAGGGGCAGCTCAGTCGGGGCAGCGCCCCCGTGGCGGAGAGGGTGCCGGGCATGGTGGTGCTGCACGCGCTGGAGTCCATGTTGAGCGTGCAGCCCTGGTGGGTGCACGCCGCGCTGAGCGCGTAGAAACCGCTGTCGTCGCGGCCCACGATGAGGTTCTGCGCGCAGAGCAGCTTCCAGGTGCGGGCGGCCCACTCGGTCGCCGCGCCGACGTCGGTGGGGCCGGTCATCATCGCAGGCTCGGCGCCGCAGCCGAGGGTGGTGGCGGCCCCGGCGGCGCCCACCACGCCCAGAAAGGTCCTGCGTCGCAGGGTGTTGTCTCGGTCGCTCATGGTCGGTCCTCCTTGATCAGAAGTGCGCGGGTGGTGTTCATTCCCGCGCGAAGGGAGAGGACTCTACGATGCGCACACGACTCGGGATGATCCAACTGCTGATGGGGGTGATGGGCTGTCAGGCCCTGGGCGGGCTCAACGTCCGCGGGAGCATGTCGGGCTCCTGCAGCGGCGACCTCGGCGCCACGGCCGGGGCGCAGAAGGTCGAGGCCTTCATCGCCTCGGCCTCGGCGTTCTCGCAGGCCGCGGTGGACCTCAACCGTGGGCTCCGCGACGGCTGTATGCAGATCGGCACCGCGCTGGAGATCCCCCAGGGGGAGCTCGCGGGCGGCGACGACCCCGAGGGCACCCGGCGCATCTGCGAGCGGGCCGCGCGCCAGCTCCGCGAGGAGGTCACCGCCCTCCGCGGCGGCGCCAACCTCACCCTGCGCATGGACGTGCAGCCCCCGCGCTGCGAGATCAGCGTCGACGCCTACGGCCGCTGCGCCGCGGACTGCGACGTGAGCTACCGCCCGGGTGTGGCCGAGGTGCAGTGCGAGGGCGGCGAGCTCCGCGGTACGTGCTCCGCGCAGTGCACGGGCCGCTGCGCCGTGGAGGTCAACGGGAGCTGCAACGGCACCTGCGAGGGACAGTGTTCCGCCACCGATGCGCAGGGGCGCTGCACGGGCAGCTGCCAGGGGCGCTGCGTGGCCCAGGCCAGCGGGTCGTGCGGCGGCGAGTGCCGCGGCGGCTGCAGCGTGGCCTACACCGAGCCGCGGTGCACCGGTCGGGTGGTCCCCCCCGCGGTGAACGCCGACTGTCGCGCGGCGTGTGACGCGCGGCTCAACGCCCAGGCGTCGTGCCAGCCTGGCCGCGCGACGCTGGCCATCGACGGCAACGTCTCCAGCGACCTCGAGGCCCGGGTGCGTCGCGTGCGCGCGGCCCTCGGCAGTGGATTCGGCGCCGTGCTCCAGGTGCGCGAGCAGGTGGAGCGCACGGCCCGCTCGGGCGAGGCCCTCGGCCGCGCCATCGCGGAGCTCCCCTCGGCGGCGCAGCAGATCGGCGTGGCCGCAGGGCTCTGCGCGGCGGGCTCGGTGGCCGCGGTGACCCAGGCCGTGGCGAGCGTGAACGTCTCGGTGCAGGTCAGCGTGCAGGTCAGCGCGTCGGCGCAGGTGAACTGATCGTCCCCGTCACGAGGTCCTCGTCGCGCCCCACGGGGGTGACGTCGATCGCGTAGTCCCCTTCTCGTACCCGCGCGTCGGCGGTGGCCACCACGGTCACCGTGTCGACGCCCGCGGGGATCAACCCTGCCGCGAGCCCCGCCGTCGGCAGGGTGAACGACCCCGGCGCGCGGGGCACCACGCAGCTCAGCATCCAGCCATCACCCTGCGCGTTCGCGCCGCGGGTGGCCTGCAGCACGATCATCACGTCGCTGCTGTCTCCGCCCTCCCAGCGCACCGTGAGGCCCTCGCCGGGGGTGAGCGCGAAGCCTCGCGCGGGAGCGGTGACCCGCACGTTCTGGGGCACGGGCGCGGGTGTGTGAAAGGTCAGCGCGGGCACCGCGGTGTCGCCCGCGATGCGCGCCGAGACCAGGGTGCCCGGGGGCAGCACCGCGCGCACCGCGGCCTGGTAGACCCCGGCGGCGGAGAGGTCGGCGTGGCCGAGGACATTCCCGTTCACCACGAAGGCCTCGACGCGGCCGCCGTTGAGCGACGCGGGCTCGCGGCCGTCGCGCAGGCGCACCCCGAGGCACGCGCGGTCGCGGTAGGCGAGGGCGTTGGCGGGGTAGAGGCTCGCGCCGATGACGGTCATCTCGGTCGAGGTCGACACGCCCACGAGCAGCCGCGGGGCGGGGCCTTCGGGGGCAGCGGGCTTGCGGCAGGCGAGGGCGAGGGCGGTGACGGCGAAGAGGGCGGCGCGCATGGCGGCGGACCATAACGATTTCCGCATCGCCGCGGGATGGTCTACCGTCTCGCCCGTGGACCGCGCCCATCGCACCGAGACCCCCGGCTCCCGCCTCCGCGCGCTCCGTGGGCTCCGCGATCAGCGCGGGCTCTCGACCACCGAGTACGTGATCATCCTGATTTGCATCGCGGTCATCGGGATCAGCGCATGGCGGAGCTTCGGGAGCTCGGCGCGCGATCGCACCGCGCGGGCGTCGGGCGAGGTCGCGGGGCTCGAGGCCTCGCCGGGGCAGGGGAGCGGCGCGCGGGGCGGAGGGATTCGCGTGGCGCGCAGCTCGTCCAGCGCGCTCGACGAGGCCACGGCCGACGCGACGCCGCCCGGCGAAGACGAGGGCGGATGGATGTCACCCGCCTTCGCGCTGGGCATCGCCGCGGTGGTGATCCTCGCGGTGGTCGCGCGGAATTTCCAGAAGCGCGGCGGGGGTGACGGCGGCGGCGGGGGTGGTGAGGGCGCCGAGGGGTAGTGACGGGCGGGTGTGGTAAGGGTGACACCCTGGAGGTGTTGCCGTGCTTCGCAGAACTGCGTCCCTGCTCCCCTGTGCGCTGCTGGCCTGTGCCGCGAATGGCGGCGTGCCGACGTTCACCACCGCCGATGGTGGCGCCAGCGACATCGCGACGGTGGTCGAGACCGACGGCTGGGTGCTGACCCGCGACGCGCTCCCCATCGCCGACCGCGGGCCGATGATCATCTCCGCCGACGCGGCCTGCATGTCGAACACCGTCGACGGCCAGCGCGTGCCCACGAACCTGATGATCCTCCTCGACCGCTCGGGGTCGATGAACAACAACACCTCCCCGACCCGCTGGCAGGCCGCGGTGCAGAGCATCACCTCGCTGCTCACCCGCCTCAGCGACAACGCCCGCGTGGGCATCACGTACTTCCCCTCGCTGCGCACGCCCGACAACGTGTCGGGGTACACCACCCCCGCGGTGCCCATCGCGCCGCTGCGCACCAACCGCGCGACGCTGCTCAGCAGCCTGCGCAACACCTCCGCCACGGGCAACACCCCCATGGTGTGCGGCTTTCAGGGCGTGCAGCAGTACTTCCGCGGGTACACCAACGACGGCTCGCGCAACGTGATCCTGATCACCGACGGGGTCCCCTCGGAGGAGTGCGCCACCGACCTCCCGCCGTGCAGCCTGTTCCCCCCCGACTTCGCGTGTCTGCTCTCGCGGGAGCCGCTGATCCAGAACCAGGTGCGGGTGGTGGTGGCGCGCACGACGATGCAGGTGCCGCCCATCAAGGTGTACGTCGCGGGCACGCCGTCGGCGTCTGACACCTTCCTCTCCGACCTCGCGGTCACGGGCGGCACGCCGCGCACGCCCGATTGCCGCGCGTCGCAGAACTGCCACTACCGCTTGCAGGACAGCAGCTTTGAGGCCGACCTCGCGATGGCCCTGCGCGACATCGAGGCGCGCTCGCTGACGTGTGAGTTCCAGGTCGACGCCGACCCCTCGCGGGTGGACCCCGACCGGGTCAACGTGAACGTGCAGGGTACGGGAATGTCCTCCCCGCGGCTCATCCCCCGCGACGTCGACCACCGCGAGGGCTGGGACTACACCGAGGGCCGACGCTCGATCGTGGTGTACGGCACGGCGTGCAACCAGATCCAGATGGACGCGATGGTGCGGGTGCAGATCCTCTTCGGCTGCCCGACGCTCACCCCGGGCTGACGGTCCTCGCGGCCTACCCCGCGCGGGTTCATACTCCCGCGCGCATGAACGAGTCCCTCTCGCAGCTCGACGCGCTCTCCCGCGGGTTTCGCGCGCGCTACCTCCGGCACGCTGACGTCGAGGCGCAGCTCCGCGCGTGGGCCGAGGCCTTCCCCGCGCTGGTACGCATCGAGACGATCGGGCACTCGCCACAGGGGCGCCCCATCTACGTCGCGGTGATCGGCCCCGACCCCGACCGCGCGCGGCCCTCGGTGCTCGTCGACGCGAACATGCACGCCAACGAGCTCGCGGGCACCTCGGTGGCCCTCAGCATCGCCGAGGACGTGATCCGTCTGCACCTCGACGAAGACGCGGCTCCCCGCGGGCTCAGCGCCCCGGCCGCGGCGCGGGCGCGGGCGGTGCGCTTCTACGTCATCCCGAGGATCTCCCCCGACGGCGCCGAGACCGTGCTCACCGAGGGGCGGTACGTTCGTTCGTCCCCCAACGATCCGCGCCTGCACCGCGGCGCCGCGCGCTGGGTGTGCAAGGACGTCGACGGCGACGGCCTCGCGCTGGTCATGCGCAAAGAAGACCCGGGCGGGGAGTTCGTGCCCTGCCCGGAATTCCCGGGGCTCCTCGTGCCGCGCACGCTCGACGATCCGCCGCCGTACTACCGGGTCTACCCCGAGGGGTTCATCGAGAACTACGACGGCGCGCACATCCCGTCGCCGCACTTTCTCTCCGACAACGCGGTGGACTTCAACCGCAACTTCCCGTGGTCGTGGGCGCCCGAGCCCGAGCAGGCGGGCGCGGGGGACTACCCTGGCAGCGAGCCCGAGACCCGCGCGGTGATCGAGTTCGTCACGAAGCACCCCGAGCTCTTCGCGTGGCTCAACCTCCACACCTTCGGCGGGGTGTTCATTCGCCCGCCGGGCCACCACGCCGACCACAAGCTCCCCCACGAAGACCGCGAGCTCTGGAAGCTCATCGGGGCTTCGTGTGAGGAGCACACGGGCTACCCCATGGTGAGCGGCTTCGAGGAGTTCCTCTACGAGCCCGAGAAGCCCCTGCGCGGAGACCTCACCGACTTCGGCTACCACCAGCGCGGCGCGATCGCGTACGTGTGCGAGCTCTGGGACCTCTTCGCGCAGCTCGGCATCCCCCGCAAGAAGCCCTTCGTCGATCACTACAGCACGCTCACCCGCGCCAACCTCCTCGCCCTCGCAGAGTGGGACCAGGCCCACAACGGCGCGCGCGTGGTGCGCCCCTGGCGCG
>JBILLI010000253.1:0-9752 GCA_044376155.1 Polyangiales bacterium | reverse complement strand
GCAGGGGTCGCCGGGCGTGACCACGTCGGTCGCGGGGACCACCCCGCTGTCGGTGACGCCGCCCCCAAGGCACGCGCCATACGCGCTGAGCTGCGCATCGCAGCCCGCGAAGGGCAGCCCCGGGTTGCTGCAGCTCACCGTCGCCGTCGAGACACACGCGCGCAGCGCGGCCGCCGCGAGCTGGCACGTCGGCGAGGCCATGGCGAGCTGTTGGCAGCCCGCGACGCACGCCGCCACCGACGACGGGGTGCAGCCCGCGACCCCCGTGAGCCGCGCGCACAGCGTGTCGCAGGTCGCGACCGGGGTGACGGCGTCGACGCCTGGGGTGACCACGTCCACGCCCGGGGCCACCACGTCGGTGCCGCCGTTGCCGGCGTCGGTGTCGAGCAGCGGGCCGCCTCCGCCGCCGCTGGCGCGGGCGGTGCAACCCAATGCGAAGAGAACGACGGCGAGGGGCGTGCGAAGGGTCATGGGCGCTCCAGGCGGCGACAAGAGAGACTCGGGAGAGAAGCGCCGCGCCGCCGCGGGGTCAAGAGCCCTCCCGGCGCGACTCGCGCACACTGAATGGCGATTCATTCCTCGCCGGGCTTGCATCCGGGGCGGCGGTGGGCTCCACTTCCGCGCCGTCCAGGTCGCGCCATCGCAACGGCGCGGAGGAGCTGAGTGAATGAACCATCCCATCCGAAGGGTCGCCGTGCTCGGCGCGGGCGTCATGGGGCACGGCATCGCCGCGCACCTCGCGAACGCGGGCGTCGAGACGCTGCTGCTCGACATCGTTCCGCCGAACCTCACCGAGGCGGAGAAGTCTGACCCCGCGGCGCGCAACCGCTTCTCCCAGGGGGGGCTCGACAAGGCCCTGAAGACCCGCCCGGCGGCGTTCTTTCACCCCACCCGCGCGGCGCTGGTGAGCGTCGGCAACTTCGACGACGACCTCGCGAAGCTCGCGCAGTGCGACCTCATCATCGAGGCCGTGGTCGAGAACCTCAAGATCAAGCAGGACCTCTTCGCCCGCATCGAGGCCGTGCTCGGCGACAGCTCCAACACCCTCATCGCGTCGAACACCTCGGGGCTGCGCATCAAGGACATGCTCGCGGGCCGCAGCGACAGGTTCCGCCAGCACTTCATGGTGATCCACTTCTTCAACCCGCCGCGCTACATGAAGCTCCTCGAGCTCGTGCCCGGCGCCGAGACCGCCCCGGCGGCCTTCGAGCGCGTGCGCCGCTTCGGCGCCGACGTGCTGGGCAAGGGCGTGGTCGTCGCGAAAGACACCACGAACTTCATCGGCAACCGCATCGGCGCCTACGCGATGATGGCCGCGATCCACCAGATGCTCGAGGACAAGCTCGCGCCCGAGGACGTCGACGCCATCGTCGGCACGCCCATGGGCCGCCCCAAGAGCGCGGCGTTTCGCACGGCCGACATGGTGGGCATCGACACCTTCGCCCACGTCGCCGACAACTGCTTCAACTCCCTCACCGACGACGAGGACCGCGAGGTCTTCAAGGTTCCCGCCTACGTGCGGGCGATGGTCGAGAAGAAGCTCCTCGGCGACAAGTCCAAGGCGGGCTTCTACAAGAAGTCCGACGGGGCGCTGCTCACCTACGACCCCTACACGGGTGACTACCGCGAGAAGGGCGGCAGCAAGGACATCTCCCGCGCGGTGAAGTCCCTGCGCGACGTCGAGGACGTGGGCGACCGCCTGCGCGCCATCATCGCCGACAAGGGCCCCGCGGGCGACTTCGCGTGGAAGGTGCTCGCCAAGGGCCTCGCCTACACCGCCCGCCGCGTGGGCGAGATCAGCGACGACATCGCCGCCATCGATGACGCCATGCGCTGGGGCTACAACTGGGAGCTCGGCCCCTTCGAGACCTGGGACGCCCTGGGCTTCGCCGCCACCTACGACCGCATGGTGGCCGACGGCCTCGCGCTCCCCGCGAGCGTGAAGTCCATGCGCGACAAGGGCATCGCGCGCTTCTATCGCGAAGACGGCGCGGTCTGGGACCTCGCGAAGGGCGAGTACGCGTCCCGCGCCACCGACCCCCGCACGCTGCCCTACGCGGTGGTGCGCAAGGGCGCGCCGGTGTTCGAGAACGAGGGCGCGACGCTCTACGACCTCGGCGACGGCTGCGCGTCGCTGACCTTCAAGAGCAAGATGAACAGCATCGACCCCTCGGTGATCGAGGCCCTCGACCGGGCCATCTCCGTGGCCGAGGAGCAGTTCGAGGGCCTCGTGCTCTTCAACGAGGGCGACAACTTCTCCGTGGGCGCGAACCTCATGCTCGTGGCCATGGGCGCGTCGTCGGGGTCCTTTGATGACATCGCGCGGCTCGCCAAGGCGCTGCAGACCGCCAACCAGCGGATGAAGTACGCCAAGGTGCCCGTGGTCGCGGCGGCCTACGGGATGGTCCTGGGCGGCGGCCTGGAGCTGTGCCTCGGGGCCAGCGCGGTGCAGGCCGCGGCGGAGACCTACGCGGGCCTCGTCGAGGTCGGCATGGGCCTCGTGCCCGCGGGCGGCGGGTGCATGAACCTCCTCTGGCGCGCGATGGAGAACATCCCCGAGGGCGCCCCTGTGGACTCGTTCCCGATGGTCACCCAGGTGTTCAAGAACATCGCCACCGCGCAGGTCGCGACGAGCGCGGAGATGGCCAAGCACTACGGCTACCTCCGCCACACCGACGGGATCACCTTCGACCGCGCGCGGCTCCTGCACGACGCCAAGCAGCGCGCGCTGGGGCTCTCGCGCGCGGGGTATCACCCCCCGGCGCCGCGGAGCTACAAGCTCCCGGGCGAGAGCGGCATCGCCACCATCAAGATGCTCGTGGGCAGCATGATGGCCGCGGGCCAGGCCACCGAGCACGACGGGCTCGTGGCGATGAAGGTCGCGCACATTCTGTGTGGTGGCCTCGCGGGCGCGGCCGCGCCGGTGACGGAGCAGCAGGTGCTCGACCTCGAGGTCGAGGCCTTCGTCTCGCTCTGCGGCGAGGAGAAGACCCAGGCGCGGATGCAGTACTTCCTGATGAACAACAAGCCCCTGCGGAACTGAGAGAGGAGCACCAGCCATGACCGATGTCGTGATTGCAGCCGCCGTGCGCAGCGCGGTGGGACGAGCCCACAAGGGCGCCCTCGCGCTCACCCGCCCCGATGACCTCGCCGGACAGGTGGTGAAGGCCGCCCTCTCGCGGGTGCCGAACCTCGACCCGAAGGAGGTCGACGACCTGATCCTCGGGTGCGCCATGCCCGAGGGGGAGCAGGGGCTCAACATCGCCCGGGTGGTGGGCCTCCTCGGCGGGCTCTCGGTGGAGAGCTCGGCGATGACCATCAACCGCTTCTGCTCCAGCGGTCTCCAGGCCATCGCGCAGGCCGCCGAGCGCGTGGCCTTCGGCTCCGTCGACGTGGTCGTCGCCGGAGGCGTGGAGTCGATGAGCATGGTCCCCATGACGGGCAACAAGATCTCGGTGAGCGCCGAGGTCATGGACCGCTTCCCCACCGCGTACACCCCCATGGGTCTCACGGCCGAGAACGTCGCCGCGCGCTTCGAGATCTCGCGGCAGTCGCAAGACGAGTTCGCCGCGCGCTCGCACCACAAGGCCGCGGCGGCGCAGGCCGCGGGTCGCTTCGACGACGAGATCGCCACCGTGCGCGCCACCCGCTACGCCGGCGGCAAGCGCGACGACGCGGACTTTCGCGTGGACGAATTCGTGCGCGCCGACACCACCGCGGAGAAGCTCGGGCAGCTCAAGCCCGCGTTCGCCAAGGTGGGCACGGTGACCCCGGGCAACGCGTCGCCCCTCAGCGACGGCGCCGCCGCCGCGGTGGTGATGAGCGCCGACCGCGCGAAGGCCCTGGGGATTCAGCCCCTCGGGTACTTCCGCGCGTTTCAGGTCGCCGGGGTGCCGCCGGAGATCATGGGCATCGGCCCCGTCCCCGCGGTGCGCAAGCTGCTCGCGAAGACCGGGCTCACGATCGCCGACATCGATGTCATCGAGATGAACGAGGCCTTCGCCGCGCAGGCCGTGTACTGCCAGCGGGAGCTCGGGATCCCCGACGAGAAGCTCAACGTCAACGGCGGCGCCATCGCCCTCGGCCACCCCCTCGGGTGCACCGGCGCGAAGCTCACCGCGTCGGTCCTCCACGAGCTCCGCCGCCGCGGCGGGCGCTACGGCATCGTGACCATGTGCATCGGCGGCGGCATGGGCGCCGCGGGCCTCTTCGAAGCCGTGCGCTGACGCTCGTTCGCCCACGAACCATCTCCCCTCCCACGACCGCCGCGCCGCTCCCCTGAGGGAACGACGCAGCGCATCGCTCAAGGCGCGCAGCGCGCGACGAGGTCCACCCCGGGCGCGCCGCAGCGCAGCGTGCCGTTGCACCGCGCGTTGTCGCAGCAGGGCTGGTTGACGTTCCCGCAGGCGCGGCAGCGGGTCTCCAGCTCTCCGCGAAACGCGAGGCAGGCGCGTCCGCTGTCACAGGTGCTCCCTGGGCAGCAGGGCTGGTCGGTGCCGCCGCAGTCGCGGCAGACCCCGCGGGGCTCGCCCGGTCGCTGCAGGCACACCCGCGCGCCATCGCACGCGCCGAAGTCGCAGCACGGCTGCCCGTTGCCGCCGCAGTCGCGGCAGAGCGCGTTCACCTCGCCAGGGTAGAGCATGCACGCGCGTCCGCGGTCGCAGGCCGCGCCGGGGCAGCACGCCTGCCCGTTGCTGCCGCAGTCGCGGCAATAGCCCACGACCTCGCCGGGGGACTGACGGCAGACGCGCGCGCCGTCGCAGCGCCCCTCGTCGCAGCAGGGCTGCGCGTTGCCGCCGCAGTCGCGGCAGAGCGCCACGACCTCGCCGGGGAGGCGAAGGCACGCCGCGCCGGTGTTGCACGCGCCGAAGTTGCAGCAGGGCTGGTTGATCGCGCCGCAGCGACGGCAGAGCGGTCGGAACTCGCCCGGGAGCTGCTGGCACGCGAGGCCCGCGATGCAGCTCCCGTCGCTGCAGCAGTCGATGTTCTCGCCGCCGCAGCGTGCGCCGTCGAAGCCGGTCATGGTGAGCGCGCCGGTGTCGAGGCGTCCCGTGTCGAGGTTCACGACGTCGAGCATCCCCGTGTCGAGGCGGGGCGGGCCGGCTTCGAGGATCGTGCTGTCACTCACGTCGGTCGCGTCGGTCGTGTCGAGGACGTCCACCGCGTCGGTCGCGTCGAGGACGTCCACCGCGTCGGTCGTGTCGGTCGCGTCGAGGACGTCCATCGCGTCGGTCGCGTCGGTCGCGTCGAGGACGTCCATCGCGTCGAGGACGTCCATCGCGTCGGTCGCGTCGATGGGCTGTGCAATGTCGGGTGTGCCGACGTCGAGGGACGCGGGGCGGTCGTCGGCGACGTCAGGGATTCGTTGCACCGGGTGGGAGAGCGAACAACCCAGCGCGAGGAGATACACAGAGGCCACGAGCAGCGAACGCACCCCCTGATTCTACCTGCGGGCGACATCAATCGTGGGCGGGACGCGTCGGGCGAGGGGCGTGCGACCTACGCGATCCCCTCATGGACCACCGCCTCGATGCGGTGGCCATCGAGGTCGATCACGAACGCGGCGTAGTACCCCGGCCCGTAGTGCGCGCGCGTCCCCGGGGGGCCATCGTTGAGGGCGCCGTGGCGCAGCGCCGCCGCGTGAAACTCGTCGACGGCCGCGCGGTTCGGCGCGGAGAGCGCGAGGTGCAGACCGCGGTTCGCGGGGTTCGCCGCGGGGCCCACATGGAGGATCGCGAAGGGCGCCTCGCCCGTGAACCCGGGTGGGCCGTAGCAGACGCTCCGCGGGTTCTGCGCGAGGCGCACGTAGCCCAGCGCGCCCAGGGCGGCGTCGTAGAGGGCGGCGGCGCGATCGAGGTCGGCGACGCCGAGGGAGAGGTGATCGATCACGCGCGCACCGCGCGTGTCTGGCGCGGCGCGGTCGTCACGGGAGGATCCGCACGGGCGACGCACGGGTGTTGCCCGAGGTCCCGTCGCCGACGCCGCCCGAGAGGTTCCACCCCCAGCACCACACCGCGCGGTCGGCGGTGCGCGCGCAGGTGAGCCAGTAGCCCACCGCGACGTCGCTCACGGGCGGAAGCCCCACGGGCGTCACCAGGGTGGCGCGGGGCGAGGTGGTGGAGCCGTCGCCCACCTGCCCGAAGTTGTTGTAGCCCCAGCAGCGCAGCCCGCCCGCGGTGAGCCGCGCGCACGCGTGGTAGACCGACAGCGCGATCTGCGCGACCCCCGTGAGCCCGGGGATCGCCGTGGGCGTGGAGCGCTCCATGCCCGCGTCGAGGAACATTCCGAAGGTGCTGCCACCCCAGCAGCGCACGGTGCCGTCGCGCAGCACCGCGCAGGTGTTCGCGTGCCCGCTCGCGAGCTGCACCACGTCGCGCAGCCCGGGGACCTCCGTGACGCCGAGGTCGGCGCTGCCCGACGTGCCATTGCCGATCTGCCCGGAGCTGTTGTCTCCCCAGCAGCGCACGGTGCCATCGCGCAGCAGCGCGCAGGTGTGCGAGAGCCCCGCGGCCACCTGCACCGCGTCGGTGATGCCAGGGACCGTCACCGGTCGCGCGCAGGGGTTGCTCCCGCACATCGTGGTCGTGGGCGCTCCGCACTGACGGCTCTCGTTGCGCCCCCAGCACCGCACCGTTCCCGCGACGACGGCGCACGCGTGGGTGTAGCCCGCGCTGATCCACGTGGCGCCGCGGGCCGCGGTGACCTCCACCGGGGTGGTTCGGTTGACGTTCGTGCCGTCGCCGAGCTGCCCGTTGGTGTTGCTGCCGGTGCAGGCCACGGCGCCGTCGGCGCGGCGCGCACAGAGGTAGTTCTCGTTGGACCCGAGCTGCACCCCGTCGAGCCCCGCCACGCGCGTCGGTCGCGGCGTGCCGACGGGCATGAGCGAGGTGAGCTGGCCGAAGGGGTTGCCGCCCCAGCACGAGGTCTGGCCCGAAGACTCGGTCACGCACGCGTGCACGTTGCCCACGGTCAGCGCCGACACCTGCGGCCCGGTGGTGCTGGGCATGCAGCCCTCGTCGGTGTCGCCGCTGCAGTTGTCGTCGATGAGGTTCCCGCAGGTCTCGATGGCGGGCAGGACCTGTCCCGTGCACGCGCCCCACACGCCCGCGGTGCAGGTCTGAGAACCGTCCCGGCACGCGCCGACGCCGCGGGTCGTGAGGAGCCCGGTGTAACAACTGCGGGTCGCGCCCGAGGGGCACAGCCCGTTGTCGGTCGGCACCACCACATCAGGGCGGATCACCACGTCGGGCGCGCTCAGCACGTCACGCGGTGAGACCACATCGAGGGCAATGGGCACATCGAGGGCAATGGGCACATCGGGGAGCGAGGGCACATCGGGGATCACCGGCACATCGGGGAGCGAGGGCACATCGGGGAGCGAGGGCACATCCAAGGTCACGGGCACGTCGGGGAGCACGGACACGTCGGGGAGCACGGACACGTCGGGGAGCACGGACACGTCGGGGAGCACGGACACATCGGGCGCCGCGGCGTCACGACCGGCCTCGGGCTCATCCGTGTAGTCGACGCTCGCGCACCCGTTCGCGAGCAGCAGGAGCATGGGGAGCGCGCGGACCGAGAGGGCGGTGGCCTTCATGACCCGGCGACGTATGGCACAGCGCGCGAGCGGTCGCGAGCGGGCGGCGGGTTCAGGGGCCGACGATGTCGTCCACGCGCCACTGACCGTCTTCCCACACCAACACCACCGCGCGGCCGTCGCGCAGCCGCACCCGCGTGGGACCCTGGATCTCCGGCACGTCCAGCGCGTCGGGGTCTTCGGTGCCCGCGAGCAACGTGGCGATCTCGGCCTCCAGCGCGCCCCGCAGCCGCTGCGAGAGCGCACCCAGGATCCCTGGCACGTCTCTCCGCCGCAGCGCGCGGTGCAGCCCTCGAAGCGCGGCCCGCACCCCGGCCCGACCCCGGGTGCGCGCCCCGGGCGCAGGGCCCATCATCGGGTCGGCCACCCGCCAGCCCTCGGACTCCTCGGCGAGCGTGAGGTCACCCTCGGGGGTCGGCACCGTGGCCAGCGCCACGCCCTGCTGCAGCGTCGCCCGTGCGCCGACGGCCACGCGCGCCCGGTCCTCGCGCGTCGTCGCCCAACGCCGCGCGAACTCGTCGGGGCTCACCGCCGCGCGCTCGGCCGCGGGGAGCATGGCGTAGAGCGTCGCCGCGCCGTCATCCCGCGCCAGGGCGTCGGCCACCCGCAGGAGCGTCCCCCGCGCCGAGGGCAACGGCCCCGACGCCCCACAGCCCACCGCCCCCGCCACCAGCACCGCCGCCAGCACCCGCTTCACGCGCCTCACGGTAGCATGGGCCGTGTGAAGGTCGGTTCACGCGGGCCTGTGACCGCCGCGCGCCGATCGCGGGTCGCCCCCGCAGAAGATTCCTGCAGCGATGCGTGGCATGGTTCTGTCATGGGCTCCCAACGGACCCACCGCCGCAAGAGAGACACCGCCATGCGCAACCCTTCCCTCATCTCGACCTTGAAGGCTCTGGCCATCGCCGGCGCGGCCCTGCTCTCCGCGGGGGTGTCGGGCTGCTCCAGCGACGAGTACTACTGCGACGCCAACGGCTGCTTCTACTGCGACAGCGTCGGCTGTCGCGCGGTCAACGCCCCCACGCGCGCGACCTGCCTCGGCGACTACCAGTGCCCCGCGAACCGCGTGTGCACCAGCCTCGGCTGCACGGCCACCTGCGCCTCGGACACCGAGTGTGAGCAGGGCTGGGTCTGCCGCGGGGCGACGGGCTCCACCCGGGGCTACTGCGTCGCGCCGCGTGAGCCCACGCCCACGCCCAACCCCGGCGCGTGCCGCACGAACACCGACTGCCAGGGCGGCGCCACCTGCGTGAACGGCGCGTGCGCGCGCCCCACCTGCGACAGCACCACCACCACCTGCGGGTGCAGCGCCGACTCCCAATGCGCCACCGGAAACTTCTGCGTCGGCGGTCGCTGCCAGCCCCCGAGCGACACCTGCCGCTTCAACTCGCAGTGCGGCGCGGGCCGCGTGTGCGTGAACCAGCAGTGCCGCCCGGCCTGCACCAACGGCTCATGCCCCACGGGCCAGGCCTGTCAGGACGGCGCCTGCGTCGATCGCCCGGCCGGCCAGTGCACCCGCGACGCGGAGTGCATGGCCACCCAGCGCTGCGTGAACGCCACCTGCCTCAACCGCTGCACCGGCAACGCCGAGTGCGGCACCGGGAACTACTGCACTGACGCCGGGGTGTGCGCGGTCGATACGCGCCGCCAGCCGTTCTGCACCAACAACTCGCAGTGCGCCGCGGGCAGCGAGTGCCTCGACGGCGTGTGCCGCCGCCCCTGCGCCGACAGCAACGAGTGCCTGCGCACCGACGTGACCTACCGCAACTGCGCGCGCATCTCGTACCTCAGCACCTCGCGGCTGTTCTGCCAGACCAACAACGAGGCGAACACCAACTGCGCCCGTCAGGCCGACTGCTCCATGGGCCAGGCCTGCGTCGACGGCGTCTGCCGCGGCTCCTGATCCCAATTCCCCCCAACGCCGTGGAGCGCCGCCGACGCGAGGCTCCACGGCGTGTCTGATGGCCCCTCCCTTGAGCAGGGGCCCACGCGAAACAACAGGCTGAGAACTGGGTGCGGCTCTTCTGATGTTGCGACCCACGCAAGAAGTTGCGCGTGGCGTCGTGACGGCCCTCCTCCCCCAACCCCTTCTCCCGCCGGTTGTCCGGCAGGAGAAGGGGAGTACGCGACACTCCGATCCCGCGCGTCTCTGGCG
>JBILLI010001009.1:0-2527 GCA_044376155.1 Polyangiales bacterium | reverse complement strand
TCCTCGCGCAGCGCGGCGAAGTTGTAGATCTCGCCGTTGACCACCACGCCCACGGTGCCGTCCTCGTTCAAGAGCGGCTGACGGGCCTCGTCGGAGAGGTCGATGATCGAGAGCCGACGGTGCCCCAGCGCGCACGCCCCCGCGGACCAGAGCCCTTCGGCGTCGGGGCCGCGGTGCGTCTGCGCGGCGTTCATCCGGCGGACCGCGTCGAGGTCAGCGGGCGCGAGGGCGCCGTCGCGGGCGAGGAATCCGGTGATGCCGCACATGCTCCGGACGCGTCGGTACCACACCTTCGGGCGCGAGGCGGTCAAGCGCGGCCGCGCGAGGCCGTTCGGGGGCATCGATGTTCACCCTGCTCGTCACCGGCGGCGCCGGCTTCATCGGCTCGAACCTCGTGCGGCGCGCGCTCAGCGACCCCGACACGCGGGTGATCACCCTCGACCTGCTCACCTACGCGGGCAGCCTCGAGAACCTCGAGGGCGTGCTGCAGCACCCCCGCCACCGCTTCGTGCGCGGGGACGTCTGCGACGCCGCGCTGGTGTCATCGATCCTGCGCACCCACCGCCCCGACGCGGTGCTGCACCTCGCGGCCGAGAGCCACGTGGACCGCAGCATCGATGACGCCTCGCGCTTCGTGCGCACCAACGTCGACGGCACCCGGGTGATGCTCGAGGCCGCGCGGCGCTACCTCAAGGATGGCCTCGCGCCCGCGGGCTTTCGCTACGTGCAGGTGTCGACCGACGAGGTCTACGGCAGCCTCGGCGCCGAGGGGAGGTTTCGTGAAGACTCGCCCTTCGCGCCGAACAGCCCCTACGCCGCGTCCAAGGCCGCCGCGGACCTGCTCGTGCGCGCCTGGCACCAGACCTACGCGCTGCCCACGGTGACCACGCACTGCTGCAACAACTTCGGGCCCTACCAGTTCCCCGAGAAGCTCGTGCCGGTGGTGGTGCTCAACGCGCTCGAGGGACGGGCGCTGCCCGTCTACGGCGACGGTCGTCAGGTGCGCGAGTGGATGCACGTCGACGACCACTGCGCCGCGCTGCTGCTCCTGGCGCGCGAGGGCGTGCCCGGGCGGAGCTACAACATCGGCAGCGGCGAGGAGCGCACCAACCTCTCGCTGGTGACCTCGCTGTGTGATCACTTGCAGAGCCTCGCGCCGCGGCACGGCTACGCGCCGCCGCCCGATGGCTACCGCGCGCTGATCCGTCACGTCACCGACCGGCCCGGTCACGACCGACGGTACGCGGTGGACTGCGCGCGCATCCTCGGCGAGACCCCCTGGCGCCCGACGCGGGTGCTGGAGGGCGCGCTGCACGACACCGTGGCGTGGTTCCTCGACCACCAGGGGTGGTGGGAAGACGCGCGCGACGCCGCGCACACCCGCCTCGGCCTCGCGGCCTGACCGCCTCGGGTTGTCGCGGCTCGTCGCGAGGGTGTACGACGCGCGGCGATGTCCGCGGTCCGCGCCCTCTCGCAGCTCCTCGCGCCCCTGCTCGCGGCGCTGCTCTGCGCGCTCCCCTGGCTCGCCCCCTCCCTCGGCTCGACCCTCGACGGCCTCGAGCTCGTGTTGCCGGGCGTGATCACCGCGGCGGGGTTGTGCGCAACCCTCTGGGCGGCAGCCAGACGTGACGCGCCACGGCCCTTCGACCCGCTGCGCTGGTCGTTCACCCTCCCCCTGCTCACGCTGCTCGCGGTGGTGCCCATCGTCGTGGCGTGGCGCGGCGCGCGCAGCAACGGGACCTACCTCGCGGGAGTCTTCCCCTACTCCGACGCGGGGGACTACGTGCAGGGCGCGCTCAAGCTGCTGGCCGAGGGCGCGCTGGAGCCCTGGAACAGCCGACGGCCCCTGAACGCCGCGCTCCTCGCGACGCGCCTCGCCATGGTGGACCTCTCGGTGGAGCGCGCGCTGGTGCTCCAGGCCCTGCTGCTCGCGGTGGCGGCGACCCTCGGCGGCCGCGCCGTGGCCCTCGACCGCGGTCACCGCGCGGGGCTCACCGTGGGCGCCGGGGTGATGATCTTCGGCGCGATCTACACGCCCACCACGCTCAGCGAGGCCCTCGGGCTGACCCTGGGCGCGCTCGCCCTCGCGCTCCTCTGGCACGCCGCGCGGACCCGGGTCGCGTGGCACACCGGGCTCGCGCTGGCCGCGCTCACCGTGGCCCTCAACGCGCGGTCGGGGCCGTTCTTCGCGCTCGCCACCCTGCTCCTCTGGGTCGTCTCGGACGGTCGCAGCGATCGTCGCGTGCGCGGCGCCGCGGGGCTCGTCGGGGTGGCGCTGGCGTTCGGGTACAACCGCGCGCTGCTGGCCCTGCACCACGGCGTCGCCGCGGGCGCGCACGGGAATTTCTCGTACACCCTCTGGGGCCTCACGCACGGCGGCGTGCCGTGGGATCAGGCCTACGTGCGTCACCCCGAGGTGCTGCGCATGACCGACCCCGAGGCCGCGGCCTTTCTCTACGCCCGCGCCTTCGAGGCGATGCGCGCGCACCCGGCGGATCTCCTTCGCGGCCTCTGGGTCAACGTCTAC
>JBILLI010001008.1:0-2528 GCA_044376155.1 Polyangiales bacterium | reverse complement strand
CCGCTCGGTGCTGCGCGGCCGCGCGCGGGTGCACGAGCGGGAGCACGGGTTCTTCGCGGCGATCCCGCGGTGGCTGGAGGCGAAGCTCGCGTGAGGCCCCTCCGGTCGCTGCAATTTCTTCAGGAGTTTCGGCGCTTTCAGCGCGTCGCGGGCGCGAGCGCCGAGCGCTTCTCCCTCCGCTGGGAGGACCGCTGGCCCTGCCTCGACGACCGCACCGACACGACGTCCTTCGACCGCCACTACGTCTTTCACCCCGCGTGGGCGGCGCGGATCCTCGCCGCCTCGCGCCCGGCGTCGCACGTCGACATCAGCTCCACGCTGCACTTCTGCTCGATCGTGTCGGCCTTCGTGCCCGTGCGCTTCTTCGACGTGCGGCCCGCGCGGCTCGAACTCTCGGGGCTGCAGTGCGAGCGCGGCGACCTCATGCGCCTGCCCTTCGCCGACGGCGAGCTCCCGTCGGTGTCGTGCATGCACGTGTTGGAGCACGTCGGGCTCGGACGTTACGGCGACCCCCTGGACTACGACGGTGATCTCAAGGCCATCGCCGAGCTCAAGCGCGTCACCGCGGTGGGGGGGCGGCTGCTCGTCGTGGTCCCCATCGGCCGCGCGAGGATTCAGTACAACGCCCATCGGATCTACCGCTACCGGCAGGTGGTCGACGCGTTTCGCCCCTTCACCCTCGCGGACTTCGCGTTGATCCCCGACAGCCCCGACGACGGCGACCTCGTCCCGTCGGCGAGCGAGGCGCTCTGCGATCGACAGGAGTACGGGTGTGGTTGCTTCTGCGTCGTCCGCTGAGGGCGCGCGGCGTCGCGTGATCGCGCGCCTGCGGGCGATGGTCTCGCCGCGCATCCAGCACCACTACCGCGCCGAGGTCGGCGACGTGGAACCATGGACCGCCGACCGCCCGCTGCTGACCTGCACCGTCGACCCCGCCGACGTCGCCCTGCGCGCTGACCTCGACGCGCAGACCTTTCAGGGCTTTGAGCGCCTCGCGCCGGGTGAAGCCGGGGCGAGGGGTCGCTACCACTGCACGCTGCCCTCAGGCACGCGGCTCACCCCGCACGCGCTCGAGGTCGCGCTCTTCTTCGCGGAGTCCTACGGCCTCGCGCGGCACGAGCTCACCCGACACCGCAGCACCACCGGCGCGCTCTGCACGGCGCCCCCGGGGCAGCGCGTCACCCTCGTGCGCGAGGCGACCGCGCGGGCAGGATTCCACCCCGACGGCGCGCGCAACCTCGGCGCGGTGCGAGGCAATTTGCGCGACGGCGCGCCCACGCTGCTCGCGGTGGTGCCCTACCTCTTCCCCGGCGGCGCCGAGCGGCTGCTGCACGCCGTGGCGCGGCACCTCACGGCCTCAGGCTGGCGGGTGCTGGTGTGCGTGACCCTCCCGCCGCGCCCGGAGTGCGGCGACGCGAGCGCGTGGTTTCGTGAGGTCACCCCCGAGGTGTTGCACCTCCCGTTGCTGCTGCCCGAACAGAGCTGGGGCGCCTTCGTGCGCCACCTCGTTGTGTCGCGGGGCGTGCGCGTGGTCTGGCAGATCGGCAGCCGCTGGCTCTACCCGCAGCTCGCGGCGCTGCGCGCGGCGTCGCCCGACCTCGCCGTGGTCGACTCGCTGTTCAATCCCGCGGTGCACGTCGGGGAGCATCGGCGTCATCGCGCGAGCATCACCGCGGCGCTGTGCGAGAACGACGAGACCCGCCACGCGCTGGAGGCGCCTGGGGTCGCGTCGTTGCCCGTGACGATGATCCAGAGCGGGGTCGACATCGAGCGGCTGTCTCCGTCGTCGGAGCGACCGACGCGCTACCCCGATGGGTCGCCCCGGGGTGCGTTTGTCATGGGTTTCTTCGGGCGGCTCTCGGACGAGAAGAACCCGCTCTTCGCCGTGGCGCTCGCGCGGGCGCTGGCCGACGACGAGGGCGTCGAGGTGATCATCGCGGGTGCGGGCGCGCGGGAGAAGGCCCTGCGGCGCGCGCACCTCCAGGCCGCGCGGGAGACGCCGTCGCTCACGCGGCGCGTGCGGGTGCTCGGGCTGCTCGACGACCCGGCGCCGTGGATGCGCTGCTGCGACGTGGTCCTGCTGCCGTCGCTGGTCGATGGGCGGCCGAACACGGTGCTGGAGGCGCTCGCGCTCGGGGTGCCCGTGCTCGCGACGAGGGTGGGCGCGCTGCCCGAGCTCGTCGCCTCGGGGGAGCGCGGTGCCGTCTTCGACGGGTGTGACGTCGACGCGTGGGCGGCGGTGATCCGTCGGCTGCGCGCCGAGCCTGAGACGCTGCGCGGGTGGTCCCTCGCGGCGCGGGCGCACGCGGTGGCGCGCCTCGACGTGCGGCGCGCGAACGCCGAGTACGCGCGCTTCTTCGACGGTCTCGTGGGCCGCTGAGCCCCGTCAGCCCAGGCCGGCTTCGCGAAACGCCGCGCGAAAGCGGTGCTGCCAGGTGTGCTCGGCCAGCGCGCGCCGCCGACCGGCCTGCGCGATGCGCGTGCGGGCGTCGTCGTTCGCCAGGTAGAAGCGCGCCTTGTCGATCAGT
>JBILLI010000252.1:0-9773 GCA_044376155.1 Polyangiales bacterium | reverse complement strand
GCGCGGGTACGCCGACCCGTGAGCGCCCGGCGGTGGTAGTCTCCGCGGCGTCATGAGCACCCTCGCCGCGACCCTCGACGCGCTCCAGGAGACCTACCTCTCGCTGCACACCCCGAAAGAAGACCTTTTCTGGGCCGCGAAGATGGGCCTCACCGACGACCCCGGGGCCGCGCAGCGCGCGCACTCCGAGGCCGAGATCGCGATGAACCGCTTTCTCCAGGACCCCGCGCGCCTCGCCGCCCTCCGCGCGATCCCCGACGGCGACGGCACCGCGGCGCAGCGCAAGGTGCTCGCGGGGTGGATCTCCCTCTTCAGCGCCCACACCGTGGAGTCACCCGAGGCCCGCGCGCTCTCGGAAGAGATCGTGCAGCGCGAGGGAGAGCTCCAGCACGCGCGGGCGAAGATGCCCCTCGGCTACCGCGACCCCGACACGGGCGAGCTCGTGCTCGCGTCGAGCAACAAGCTCGCGCTGATGATGCGCAACGACGGCGACCCGCGGCGGCGGCAGGCCGCGTACGAGGGGCTGCGCAGCGTCGAGCCCTTCGTGCTCGAGGGCGGCTTTCTCGAGATCGTGCGGCGCCGCAACGCCCTCGGGCGCATGCTGGGCCACGAGGACTACTACGCCTGGCGCGTGGCGGTGGTGGAGCGGATGAAGAAGTCCGAGCTCTTCGGCGTGCTCGACGACCTCGCGGCCCGCACCGAGGCGCGCACCCGCGAGGAGCTCGCGCGCTTCGCGCAGGCGCACGGCGATGACTCCCTCGCGCCGTGGAACTTCCTCTACCGCCGCGCGGGCAAGCTGGCCGCGGCGCTGGACCCCTACTTCGCCTTCGCCCCCTCGCTCCGCCGCTGGGCGCGGTCGTTCACCGCCCTCGGGGTGCGCTTTCGCGGCGCCACGCTGACCCTCGACCTCGTCGACCGCCCGGGCAAATACGAGAACGGCTTCATGCACGGCCCCGGCGTGGCCTTCTTCGATCACGGCACGTGGCGCCCCGCGCGGATCAACTTCACCGCCAACGCGGTGCCCGGCCAGGTGGGCAGCGGGCTGCGCGCGACCGAGACGCTCTTTCACGAGGGCGGCCACGCCGCGCACTTCGCCAACATCCTCTCCGACGCGCCGTGCTTCGCGCAGGAGTTCGCGCCCACCAGCGTGGCCTACGCCGAGACGCAGTCGATGTTCATGGACTCGCTGCTCGACGACGCCGACTGGCGCATGCGCTACCTCGCCGACCGCGAGGGGCGCCCCATCCCCGCCGAGCTCCTCGAGGCCGCCATCACCGAGTCGCAGCCGTTTCGCGCGTGGGACCTCCGGGCGATGCTCACGGTGCCCTTCGCCGAGCGCGCGCTCTACGAGCTCCCCGACGACCGGCTGCACCCCGAGGTGGTGCTGCCCATGTTCCGCGAGGTCGAGCGGCGCATGCAGGGCCTGCACGACGGCGTGCGCCCGGTGCTCGCGGTGCCCCACCTGCTCGCGGGCGAGTCGAGCGCGTACTACCACGGGTATGTGCTCGCGGAGATCGCGGTGCACCAGACCCGCGCGCACTTCCTCGCGCGCGACGGTCACCTCGTGGACAACCCCCGCATCGGCCCCGACCTCGCCGCGCACTACTGGCGCCCGGGCAACGCCGTGAGCTTCGACGACACGCTGCGCGCGCTCACCGGGCGGCCCCTGAACGCCGACGCCATCGCGGCCGACGTGAACCTCGACGCGCCCGCGGCCATCGCGGCGGCGCGGGCGGCCATCGCGCGGCTCCCGTCGATCCCGCGGCACCAGGGGCCCATGGACCTCGACGTGAACCTTCGGGTGATCCACGGGCGCGAGCTCGTCGCGAGCACCGAGGGGGCTACGCTCGAAGACGCCTGCGGGCGCTTCGAGGCGTGGATCGGCGAAGGCTGAGCGCCCCGCGCGCCATGCGAATCACCTCCGTTCACGTGCGCCGCCACGGCGGCGAGGGCAGCGGCCCGATGGGCCCCGCGGGACGCGCCGTCACGTCCCGCGAGGGCGCCCTGGTGACCCTCACCGACGACCGCGGGAACACCGGCGTGGGCGAGGCCTCGCCGCTCCCCGGATACTCCCCCGACACCCTCGACGAGGTGATGTCCGCGATGGAGTGCGCGACCCCGTCGCTGACCGACGCGGAGCTGCCCGATGCGCTGGCCGACATCACCTTCGACGCCCCCTCCCCCGCCGCGCGCTTCGCGCTGGAGAGCGCCCTGCTGGACCTCCTCGGTCGCCGTCAGGGCATCGCCGCGCGCACCCTCCTCGGGGCGCCCCGGGCCGTGGCCGTGAGCGGCTACGCGCAGGGGTCCACCGCGGGCGAGCTGGTGACCGCGGTGCAGTCGCTGCTCAACGCGGGCATCGGGACCGTGAAGGTGAAGGTCGGCGGCGGGTCCTTCGAGGCCGACCGCGCGGCCGTCGCGAGGCTCCGCGGAGAGCTCGGCGACGCGTGGACGCTGCGGCTCGACGCCAACGGCGCGTGGTCCCTCGACGAGGCCCGGGCCAACCTGGAGTCGCTCGCGCCCTACGACGTGAGCCTGATCGAGCAGCCCGTGGCGGGCGCGGATGTGCTGCTCCTCGGCGAGACCGCGATCCCGTGGGCGGCCGACGAGAGCCTGCTGCTCCCCGCGGTGCGCGACCGCCTGCTCGACCCCAAGGACCGCACCGCCCGCCTCGGCTGCGCCGCGCTGGTGCTCAAGCCCGCGCTCCTCGGGGGCTTTCTCACCTGCCGCGCCATCGCCCAGCGCGCCGCGCCCCTGCGCCTTGGGATCATCGTCACGCACCTCTTCGACGGCCCGGTCGCGCTCGCGGCGTGTCGGGCCTTCGCACGCTCGCTCTGCGTCACCCCCCTGGCCTCGGGGCTCGGTCCGCACGCGGGCCTCGCGGCGTGGCCGACGCATTCGTTCGCCGCGGGGCCGTGGGTGGGCGACGACGACGCGCCCGGCCTCGGGGTCGACACCGCCCCATGAGCGCGCTCTCGCTCCGCGCAGCCGCGGAGGAACGCGGCGACGACGTCGCGCTGGTGGAGTCCGAGGGCGAAGGGGTGTGGTCCTGGCGCGACCTGGATGAACGCGCGGGCGAGGTCGGTCGACGGCTCCGCGCCCGCGGCGTGCGCGCGGGGGACCGGGTGACGCTGCACGCCACGAACCGGGTTGACACCGCGGCCGCGCTGCTCGCGATGCTCGACCGGGGGATCACCGCCGTGCCCCTGCACCCGCGGCTGCGCGAGGCCGAACGCGACGCGCTGAAGGCCCGCGCAGGCGCCGTCGCCCACCTCGACGACGCGGACCTCGACGGCGGCGACACGGCCGGAGACGACCTCCCGGTGGTGCGCGGCGACCTCGCGGCGATGCTCTTCACCTCGGGCACCTCGGGGGCGCCCAAGGGCGCGCTGCTCCCCCACGACGCCCTCCTCGCGAGCGCCGCCGCCAGCGCGCAGAACCTCGGGTGGACCGACGCCGACCGCTGGCTCCTCTGCCTCCCGCTCTGTCACGTCGGCGGCCTCTCGGTGCTCACCCGCTGCCTGCTCGCGCGACGACCTGTGGTGCTGCTCCCGCGCTTCGACGTCGACGCCGTGCTCGCCGCGATCCCCCGTCACGGTGTGACCCTGCTCTCGGTGGTGCCCACCATGCTCCACGCCCTGCTCGCGCGCGACGGATCCAACGTGCTGCGCGGGCTGCGGGCGGTGCTCTCGGGCGGCGCGGCGACGTCGCGATCCCTGCGTGAAGCGTGCGCGGCGCGGGCGGTGCCGTGCCTCGCGACCTACGGGCTCACCGAGGCGTGCTCGCAGGTCGCGACCCAGTCCCCGGGTGACCCCTCGGTCGCGCGCGAGGGCGTGGGCGCGGCCCTCGCGGGGCTCGAGCTGCGCGTCGCCGACGACCACGGCGCGGAGGTCGGGGAGGGTGTGGTGGGACGGATCCTCTTGCGCGGCAAGGCGATGATGCGCGGCTACGACGGCCACGCCCCGCTCGGCGAGGGGTGGTTCGACACCGGCGACCACGGCGCGCGCGACGCCCTCGGGGCGCTCACCGTGCACGGCCGCCGCACCGACCTGGTGGTCACGGGCGGCGAGAACGTCTACCCCCTGGAGGTGGAGCTCGCCGCGCTGGAGCACCCCGACGTCGCCGAGGCGCTGGTCTTCGGCGTCGACGACCCGGTGTGGGGGCAGCGCGTGGCGATGCTCGTGGTGGGCCGCGACGGCCTCGACCTCGACGTCCTGCGCGGCTTCCTCGCGGCGCGGCTCGCGGGCTTCAAGCGGCCGCGTGCGGTGGCCGTGGTGCCCGCGCTCCCGACGCTGCCCAGCGGCAAGCCCGACCGCCGGGGCGCGGCGATGCAGTTCACCGACGCCTTGCGGCCGTGGTGACCCCCTGCCCCGCGCGAAGGTCTGCCGGGCGTGCTACGCAGGGGACGCCCTGATGCGATCCCGGCTCGCTGCGCTGCCCTGGCGGTCCTTCGCGCGGTGGGCCCTGCTGGGGGTCATCGCGGCCGCGGCGGTGTTCCTCTCGGGGTGGACGTGGCGCACCTCCGAGCGGCTGGAGCGCCTGGGCGCGCGCACCGTGCTGGAGTCCACCGTGCTCCTCGTGCGCGAGAAGATCGACCGCGTCGAGGCGATGGTGATCAACGCCGACAACAACGTGATGCACCTCGTCGACCCCGACGACCTCACGTCGCTCTCCACGCGCTGGCCCTTCCTCGCCGAGCGGGTCTCGCCCACGGTGCGGGCGGTGCTGGTGGTCGACGACGCGGGCCACGTGCTGCGCGCGGTGACCCGCTACGAAGACCCCAAGGAGCGCTTCACGAACCTCTTCACCCGACGGCTCACGGGGGAGCTGCGGCTCTCGGAGCAGCCGCCCGGCGGGCACAGCCACTGGCACGGGTACGTCGACGGCGAGGCCGTGCTGGTGTCGTTCCTCACCCGCCGCCACGCGGGCCGGCGCTTTCACGTGGTGCTCGAGACCGACCTGGACTTCATGCGCCGCGAGGTCTTTCCCACGCTCTTCGACGACCCCGCGGCGCGGGCGCGCTTCAACGTCACCGACGAGGCCAACCGGGTGGTCTACGGCCGCGCGCTCACCCGCGCGGGAGAGTTCCTGGTGTCGATGCGCTTCCCCACCACGCTGTACAAATGGCGCATGGCCGTGGCGCCCTCGCAGGCCCCCGCGCTGGAGGCGAGCGCGCGCTCGCGGCGCTGGGCCGAGGCGGGGTCGGCGGGGCTGTCGCTGGCGGTGATCCTCGTGGGGGTGGTCTTCCTCGCGCTGGTGGCGCGGCAGGAGGAGCGGCTCAACGGGCTCAAGAGCGAGTTCATCGCCACGGTCTCGCACGAGCTCAAGACGCCCCTCGCGCTCATTCGCATGTTCGGCGAGATGCTCGCGAGCGACCGGGTGCCCAGCGAGGAGAAGCGTCGGCACTACCTGGACATCATCGTGCGCGAGAGCGAGCGGCTCACGGCGCTCATCGAGAACGTGCTCGACTTCGCGCGGCTGGAGGGCGGCAAGGCCTCGTACGAGTTCGTCGACGCCGACCTCGCGTCGGTGGTGCGCCGCGCCCTCGACGCCTACCGCGTGCGCCTCGTGAGCGAGCGCCCCGCGCTGCGCGTCGAGGTGGCCGCGTCGATCACCGCCACGCCCGTCGACGAGCGGGCGATGCACCTGCTGCTGTTCAACCTCCTCGACAACGCGTTCAAGTACGCCGCCGACGGCGACGAGGTCATCGTGCGCCTCGCCGAGGCCGACGGCCGCGTCACCCTGGAGGTCGAGGACCGCGGCCCCGGCATCGACCCCGAAGACGCCCGCCGCATCTTCGAGCGCTTCTTTCGCGGTCGCAGCGCGCAGCACACCAAGGCGCGGGGCACGGGCATCGGGCTCTCGCTGGTGAAGCACATCGCCCGCGCCCACGGCGGCGATGTCTCGGTGCGCGCGGCGCGCCCGCGGGGATCGGTGTTCTCGGTGACGCTCCCGCTGCGCGCGGCCTGAGCGCGCGTCGACCGTGGCGTGGGGCGCGGCGAGGGTACAGTCGCGACATGGAGCCCACGGCACAGAAGCTCACCGAACTCTGGGGGAAGGTCGACGCGTTCTTCGCGCGGGCACACGCCGCGCACGGCGCGATGATCACCTGCCACGCGGGTTGCGACGCGTGCTGCCACCGACGCTTCTCGATCACCCGGGTTGAGGCCGACGCGCTCCAGCGGCACCTCGACACGCTCGACGCGACCGAACGCGAGGCGCTCCGCGCGCGGGCGCGGTCGGGTGATCCTTCGCGCTGCGCGGCGCTGGGCGACGACGGGCGCTGCGGGGTCTACGCGGCCCGCCCGATCATCTGCCGCACGCACGGTCTCGCGCTGCGCTTTCGAGACGATCGTCGCCACCTGCCGATGCTCGACGCGTGCCCGAAGAACTACACCGACGTCGACCTCGCCTCGCTCGACCCCGCCACCGTGCTCGACCAGACCACGCTGTCGACCGTCGTCGCCGCCCTCGACGCCCTCCACGCCGACGCGCTGGGCAGGCCCCGCGGTGCGCGCGTCGAGCTCGACGCGCTGCTCGCGAGGGGCCAGCCCAAGGTCGGCTGAACCCTTCGACGTGCGCTGTGCGCGACGGGCATGAGCCCGCGCAGGATGGTCGGGCGGTCGTTGCGGTATGTTGGGTCCGCGGGGCGCGCGGGCGTTTCGCACGGAGGGATTCCCTTATGAGACTTCAATCCTCTTCTTCACTCGTTCTGGCGGGGGTGCTGGGCCTCCTGGTCGGCTGCGCCTCCAACCCGACCGACACCGACGGTGGCGTTCGTGTGGATGTCGCCGTCGACGCGGGCGTCGCCACCGACACGCCCGCGGCCGTCGACACCGTTGCGCCCGCAGACGTGACCGTCGCCACCGACACGCCCGCCGCCATCGACGCACCCGCGGTCGTCGACGCGCCCGTGGCCACCGACGCGCCCTCGGCCACCGACGCCCCCGTCGCCACCGACACGCCCGCGGCCGTCGACGCCGCGGTGCCCAGCTGCCCGACGGGTGAAGCCCTTTGCAGCGGCGCCTGCCAGAACCTCCAGATCAACCGCAATCACTGCGGCGCGTGCGGGGTCGTCTGCAGGGCAGGTGAGCCCTGTATCGCCGGCCGTTGCGTCTTCGATTGCGCGATCGGGTTGACCCCCTGCGCGGGCACCTGCGTCGATCTCAACACCGACCGCGCCCACTGCACCGCTTGCGGCGCCGCGTGCGCGACGGGTCAGGTGTGTGTCGGCGGCGCGTGCGTGGCGAGATAGACCCTCCCTCGCGAAGGCCCGGCGCCTCCCCGCGCTGTCCTTGCGCGGGGCTTCCGTCCCGCGAAGTCGACCTGAGAACAAGCGCTCTGCGGAGAGATGCTCCGCGCGATGAGGGCACCTCGAAGGGGGTGCTCCTCAGGTCGGGTCGTCGTCGAAGCGAACGCGCTGCACCTCGCCCTGCAGCACCTCGCACACGAGGCCCACCCAGGGGTTGCTGCGGGCGACCTCCTCGCGCACGCGGCGAGCCTCCAGGCGGGCGCTCTCCTCGGCGCGGGCGATGGTCGGCGCGGCTTCGGGCAGCACCCCCTGCACGAGCTCCACCGTGGGACGCGCGCCGAAGTAGCGCTCGGCGCCATCGGCCACGGCCGACTGCGACTCCGGCGTCGCCAGCTTGCGGCGAAAGAAGCTGTCGCGCTGGTCGACCGCGAGGCGGATGATCGTGGCGGTGACCTCCAGGGGCACGGCGCCCTTGAGCACCGGCACCAGCGGCCCGTCCATCGACGCCACCAGCGCGGTCCACGGGGCCATGGCCTCGGCGCTGTGCTGCGTGTCGACCGTGGGCTCCAGCACCGCCACGGGGAGCGGCGCCGCGGGGGCGCTCTGGGGCTCGGCGCCAGGCTGCGGCGCGCGCATGCGAAAGCGCTCCACCGCGGGCTCCTTTGAGGCCACCGCGGCGTTGCCCTGCGCGCGCACCGGCGTCACCTCGGCGCGAGGGACATCGTCGCGACGCACCGGTGCGCTGAACCGCGCGGGCGGACCCGAAGGCGCGGCAGGCGCAGGCGCAGGCGCCGCGGGCGCGGCGTGGGGTGTGGGCGGTCGTGCGGGCCCCGACGATCCCGCAGGCGCGGGCGGACGTGCGCCGCCACCGCCACCGCCACCACCGCGCGGGCCCTCTCCCCCGGGCGGGGGCGCGCCGGTGCTCACCCGCTGCTCCAGCTCGCGGAGTCGCAGCAGGAGCTCGTCGACGCCGAGGAGCGGCGGTCGGTGGGCGAGGCGCACCGCGGCCATCTCGAGGGTCCAGCGGGCCTCGCGGGAGCGGGCGACGTCGTCGCTGACCTTCGCCCACGCGGCGTAGAGGCGCTCGAGGTCCGCGGGGTCGCAGCGCTGCGCGATGGCGCTGAGGTCGGCGCGCTCTTCGTCGGGCACGTCGAGGAGCTCGCCGGGCTCGGGCACCACCCGCGCCACCACGAGGTCACGAATCACCCCGTGCAGCGCGCGCGCCACGTTGGGCAGGTCGTAGCCCTCCCGGGCGATGAGCGCGACGACGTTGAGCGCGCCGGGCGCGTCGCCGTCGAGGATCATTCGCGCGAGGTCGTAGAGCACCCGGTGGTCCGCCACGCCGAGCAGGCGCGCGGCGGCGACGCCGGTGAGCTCGCCCTGCACGCCGGCGATGACCTGGTCGAGCAGCGAGAGCGCGTCGCGCATGGAGCCCGCGGCCTCGCGCGCCACGAGGGCCACCGCGGCGTCGTCGAAGGTGATGCCCTCCTGCCGGAGGATGTGCGCCACCCGCTCGCGGATCATGCGCGTCGGGATCAGCCGGAAATCGTAGCGCTGGCACCGCGACAGGATCGTGATCGGGAGCTTGTGCACCTCGGTCGTCGCGAAGATGAACTTCACGTGGGGCGGCGGCTCTTCGAGGGTCTTCAGCAGGGCGTTGAACGCGCCCACCGAGAGCATGTGCACCTCGTCGATGATCACCACCTTGAAGCGGTCCCGCGAGGGGCGGTAGGGCAGGGTCTCTTGCAGGCGCCGCACGTCCTCGACGGAGTTGTTCGACGCGCCGTCGATTTCGGCCACGTCGGGGTCGCGCCCCAGGGCGATCTCGGTGCACGCCGAGCACTCGAGGCAGGGCTCCGTCGAGACCCCGTCGGCCTTGAGGCAGTTCAGCGCCTTGGCCATGATCCGCGCGATGGTGGTCTTGCCCACACCCCGCGCGCCGGTGAAGAGAAACGCGTGCGCGACGCGGTTCTGGGTGATGGCGTTGCGCAGCGTCTGGGCGACGTGCTCCTGCCCCACGAGGTCGGCGAAATTCCGCGGACGCCACTTACGGGCGAGCACCAGGTAGCTCATCGCAGAGTCGTCATGCACCCCGGGGGCGCGGGCTGTCCACTCCGCGGCGATGGTACGCTCGGGCGATGCGATGGCTCTGCGTGCTCCTGGCGTTCGGCGCCCCAGGCGTGGCCCGCGCCGACTGGCCCCGCGGGATCACCTCGTCCCCCGCAGACCCCGCGCGCGCCCTGCGCTGGACCTCCCTGCCGTCATGGATCGCCCCGAGCCCGGTGCTCCCTCGCGAGGCCCTCACGTCCCTGGAGTCCATGGAGGTCACCCCCGCGGTGCTGCAGTCCCGCGCCCTGGTGCTCCGCCTGCTCGCTCGCCCCGACGATGCCGCGCGCGCCCTCGCCGACGCCCGCGCGCGCCTCGGCGGCGGCCTCGACGACCCCGACGCGATGCTCACCGCGGCGTGGCTCGACGCGCGGCGGAGCAACTTCGCCGACGCCGTGCCCATGGCGCGCGCCGCGAT
>JBILLI010001007.1:0-2536 GCA_044376155.1 Polyangiales bacterium | reverse complement strand
CGAGCGGCGGCGGCGGTTGCAACCGCGGCGGACCCCCGAGCGGCGGCGGGTGGCCGATGGTCGAGGGTGCGTTGTTGTGGCCGTGCAGATCAGTGCTGCAACCGAGGCAGAACTGCCCGTTTTCGGGGTTCTCCTTGCTGCATCGAGGACAACTGACGTTCACCGCGGTCCTTCCGACACCGACATACTCCGTGGAAGCTCCATCGCGCGCAGCACGCTGAGGGCCGGAAAGTTCCCACGCGCCTGAGGGGTGTGTCCAGCGTCGGGGCGCCGGGAGGGACACGCGTGAAAGAACTCGGTGATGTCCCCCTAGCGTCGGAGGAGACTCCGTGGTCGCGCGAAATCGGCTGTTGGCCGCGTGGTCGGCGCCCGGTCGGCGTCGACTTCGCGCGTCCGCGGGCGGGGCGTGTCGGACGCGCGCAAAGCTCTTGCGCAGCGCCGCGGCGCGGTGCAACCGTGCCGACCATGCGCCGAGCCACCCGCGCCTCCGTCCCTTTCCTCGCCTTCCTCGCGGCGCTCGCCGCGGGCTGCGGCGCACGTACTCCACGCGCTGCGGACGCCCGCGGCGGCGACCCTTCCGCACGCTGCGCGGCGGGCACGGCGTCGGCATGCACCGACGTGTGCAGGGCGCGGCTCAACGGATCGCCGGCCGACCCCGCGGGCGCGGCGCCGCTCTGCGACCAGGCGTGCGCGGGCGGGGACGTGCGCGGCTGCGCAGGAGTGATCCTCATCCGACGCGAGGGCCACGGCACCGACGAGGCTGCGGAGCGGGCGTTCCCGGTGACTGACCGCGCCTGCGACGCGCGCGACGCGCTGGCCTGTAGAGCCGCCGCGGCGGCGCTGCACCAGGGCGTGGGCGTCGCCCGCGACGAGGCGCGCGCGCTGGTTCTCCTCGCGCGGGCGTGCGAGGGCCGCGAGCTGGGTGCCTGCTACGACCTTTCGGGCTTCTACCTGAACGGCGTCGGAGTCGCGCCCGACCGCGCCCGCGCGCTGGAGCTCGCCCGCACCGACTGCGAGCGCTCCGAGGCGCGCGCCTGCCTCCGGGCAGGGCTCCTCCAGGTGCGCGCGGACGGGGACACATCCGCCGACCTCACCGCCGCGCGGTCGTCCTTCGAGCGCGCGTGCGAGCTCCGCGACATGCAAGGCTGCCGCGAGCTCGGCGTGATGCACCGCCTCACCGAGGGCGTGCCCGCCGACCTCCCACGCGCCGCGGGCCTCTTCCGCCGCGCGTGCGACGGCGGCTACACCGTGGCCTGCGTCGACCTCGGGGAGCTCACGATCGGCGGCGCCGGCGTCGCCCAGGACCGCGGCGCGGGTCTGCAGCTCTTCGCGGGCGCCTGCGAGGCGCGCGTTGCCCGCGGGTGCGAGTCCCTGGTGGCCTCGATCCCGCGGGGCGTCGACGCGAACGCGGCGGGCGTGGCCGTCGAGGTGCTCGGGCGCGCCTGCGACGGGGGCTTCGCGGCGGGCTGCGAGCAGCTCGCGCGGATCCACGCCGATGGGCGCGGCGTGGCGATCGATGAGGCGCGGGCCGTGACGCTGACCGAGCGGGCCTGCGAGCTGCGCTCCCCGCGCGCGTGCGAGGCGCTGGGGCTGCGGGCGCTGCGCGGGGGCGGCGGGTCGATCGACCCCACGACGGCCCGACGGTACTACGGCGTGGCCTGCGAGATGGGCTCGACCCTGGCCTGCAGCGAGCTCGGCGCGCTCCTCTGGAACGGCCTCGGCGGCGCCCGCGACCGCGTCGCGGCCGTGGGGCACTACGAGCGCTCGTGTGCTGCCGGGGAGCGGAACTCTTGCGCCAACCTCGGCGACGCGCTCGTCAACGGAGAAGGCGTGGCGCAGGACGTCGCGCGCGGCGAGTCGCTGATACGTGGCACGTGCGAGCGGGGCGTTCATGGGGGCTGTGTGCTGTTGGGACGCTACCTCCTACGCCGCACCACGCCGGGCCGCGACCCGGCGCGCGCCGTGGCCCTCTTTGGCGCGGCCTGCGAGGCCGGCGTCGCGCTGGGTTGCCACGACCTCGGCGTCGCGCTGCACGCCGGCGAGGCCGGTCCCCGGCGCCCCGTCGACGCGCTGGCGGCCTTCCGCCGTGCGTGCCAGGGCGGCGTGGCCGGGTCGTGCGTGCGCGTCGGCGAGATGCTGACCGCGGGCGAGGGGGCGCCCCGCGACCGCCCCGGCGCCGCCGTGGCGTGGGCCCGCGCGTGCGAGCTGGGCGAGCGCTCCGCCTGCGACGCAGCCGCGGCGCCCACGCCTGTGCCCGGTCGACGTACCCCGACCCTTTGACGCAACGCGGTCAGGGCGTCGCAGTTTTGTCGTGGTGGTGCTGGTCCGTTCAGTGCCCTCCGCCGATCTGCACGGCCTTCGGCGCGCACAGGATATCGACGAACCATGCCTCCAGGCCCGGGAGACGTTGCACCTGCGCTTCGACCCTCGCCAGCGTGGCGGTGGTAGCGCCGACCCGTGATCCGAACGCTCGTCAAGGGGCTGCAAGTCCGGTTCGCATACAAGAGAGCGATTTGGTGAGGCGCCAACGCAGGAC